>NZ_JBEZKJ010000186.1:0-6808 GCF_040651675.1 Streptomyces sp. NPDC048415
CGTCAGGTCGATGTCCTGGAGCACGTGCAACGCGCCGAAGTGCTTGTTGACGCTCTTCAGGACGACCAGTTCCTCGGTCGCGGCCACCGCGTCCTCGTGCGTGTAGTAGCGGTAGAAGGTCGCCGCGAACACACCCGCCGCGACCGCCAGCGCAATGACCGTGGACCGAAGCACGCTCTCGCCGGTCTGGCTGTACAGGAACCCGAACGCGCAGCCCGCGAACGCGCTCCACATCAGCGCGTGCACTTCGCGCTTCATCAGCGGTGCCGTCATGCGCACGCCGATGTACAGCGCCGCGAAGGCGATCGCGCACACGAACCCGAACAGGACGTTCCAGCCCGTGATCGAGCCGCCGCCACGGTTGATCTCCGCGGCCCAGAAGCCGTAGACGAGCCCGCCGACGACGGGCACCGCCCACTTCGCGACGGTGTGGGTCCGTACGGAGAAGACATCCGGTGTACGTGATGCCTCTGAGGCGGGTGACACAGGTGCCGGTAGAGCCATGGGAGGACTCCTCTCTCCTCGCTCCTGCCTACAGGGCACACCCCGCCGGGGTGCCTGGCAAGTCGGGATGCGGCAGGCATGCCCGCGTGTTTCGCTGAATGCCATGAAGCTCGTACTCTTCGGCGCCACCGGCATGGTCGGCAGCCGCATCGCCACCGAGGCGTCGGCGCGCGGACACCGGGTCACGGCCGTCAGCCGGTCCGGGCAGTCCCCGATCCCCGGGGTCACGGCGACGGCGGCGGACGCCTCGGACCCGGCGAAGGTGGCCGAGGTGGCGGCGGGCGCGGACGCGGTGGCGTCGGCGTGTGTGCCGCCCCGGGACGGGTCGGACCCCCGCGGGCCCTTCCTCGCCCTCAACAAGGCGCTGGTCGAGGGCGTCCGGACGGCGGGAGTGCGACGGCTCGTGGTGGTCGGCGGCGCTGGCAGCCTGGAGGTCGCGCCCGGACAGACGGCGGCCGACCAGCCCGGATTCCCCGAGGCCTACCTCCCCGAGGCCCTCGCCCACGGCGACGCGCTGGCCTTCTACCGGGCCCTCGACGCCGACGGCCCCGACTGGACCTGTGTTTCGCCCGCCGCCGCGATCGCCCCCGGCGAACGTACGGGCACCTTCCGCGTCGACGGCGACCGGATGCTCACCGACGACCACGGCAACAGCCGGATCAGCGCCGAGGACTACGCGATCGCCTTCGTCGACGAACTGGAGACGTCCGCCCACTCGCGCGCCCGGATGTCGGTCGCGTACTGACGCGGCGGGAGGGCGACCGTGGGCGAACGGCGGCGGCCCGTACTCGACCAGCCCCCGCCCGCCGGGCGGCCGGACGTGGTGCAGCCGCTGCGGGTGCGCGGGCGCAGCGTGGCCTGGCTGCCGCCGCTGCTGCTGCTCATCGCCATCGCGGTGCTCGACTGGAACACCTCGGGCGAGTTCCGGATCATCTCCTGGATCGTGCTCGTGCCCGGGATCGCGGCGGCGCTCTGCGGGGTGTGGGCCACGGCGGCCTTCGCGGTGCTGTCGCTGATCACGTACATCACTGTGGACACGTCCTGGCCGCACCAGTACCAGACGGGCCTTCCCGACTTCATTCTCGTCGTCATGGGCGGTGTCCTCGCGGTCCTCGCCTGCGCGGTCCGGGTCCGCGGCGAGCAGCGCATGCTGCACATGCGGGACATCGCCGAGACCACCCGGCGCACCGTGCTGCGCCCGCTCGCGGTGGGCTGGGGCGGCCTGGACCATGCGGCCGTGTACCTCGCCGCCGACAGCGAGGCCCGCGTCGGCGGCGACTTCTACGACATCCAGCCCGGACCGCACGGCACCCGCGTCCTGCTCGGTGACGTCCAGGGCAAGGGGCTCGGCGCGGTGGAGGCGGCGGCCGCGCTGCTCGGCACGTTCCGGGAGGCGGGGTATCACGAGCCGCTTCTCGAGACGGTCGCCGACCGCCTCGAGGTGCGGATGCTGCGGCACGTCCGGTACTGCGCGGTGCTGAACCGGGAGGACGACGACCGCTTCGCGACCGGTGTCCTGGTCGCCTTCCCCGAGGACGCGCCGACCACCGTCGAAGTCATCAACTTCGGTCACGACCCGCCGCTCGTGGTCGGTCCCCACGGCGTGCGCATGCTCCCACCCGGCGACGGGCTCCCGCTCGGACTCAGCGACTTGACGTACGGCCCGCCGCCTCTCCTGCGCGTCCCGCTGGAGCCCGACGAGACCCTCCTCCTGGTCAGCGACGGCGTCACGGAGGCCCGCGACGCGGACGGCACCTTCTTTCCCCTCCGCGACGAGATCGCCGCAGCCCTGGCCGAGGACCCGCGCATCGCCGCCCCCCACCTCCTCGTCCGCTTCGTCCGCGACACCACCCTCCGCCACTCCGCCGGCCACCTGGCCGACGACACAACGATCTTCGCCGTACGCCGACGGACGGCTCCGTAGGGGTTTCGCCCCCTCCGCCCCTGGGGGCCGCCCCCCAGGGAGCCGTCCCCCTTTGCACCCGCAGCGGTTACGGTGCTGGCGTACGTGATCGATGGGGGAGGGAACCGATGCCCGGTACCGTGCTGCTTCTCGCGGCCTCGCCGGTGGGCAAGGGCTGTCTGGTGGACGCGGCCTCCGTGCTCCCCGTACTGGCGGCGGTCGCCCCGTCCGTCCTGTCGGGCACCGACACCGCGAACGTCGTGGAACTGGCCGACCCGTTGGAGCCGCAGGCCGTCCTGACCCGGCTGCGCGCGGCGGCGACGGCCCCGGGCCCCTTGACGATGTTCGTGACCGGCCAGCTCCAACTGGACCGCCGCCAGCACCTCCCCCACTTCGCCCTCGCCCGCACCACCCCGGCGACCGTCCGCTACACCGCGTTCCCCTGGCACTGGATCGCCGAGGAGCTCCGCCTGCGCCGGCCGGGCACGACCACGCTGGTAGCCGACCTGCACGCGGACGCGGAGACCTGGGACCACCTCGCCGCCCACCCCCTCACGGCGGGCCCGTACACCGCCCTCTACGGCCGGATCGCCCCGCCTCCGCCCCGCCGCACGGTGGCGGCACCGACGTACATGAGGGCCGCCGCCACCATCCTCCGCAGCGGCCACCGCCCGCCTTTCGCCCAGCTGCACCAGCAGGCGCTGACGCGCGCGTCGGGCGAGGAGGCAGCCCGGCCGGGGGCGGCGGACATCGTGCTGGCGCCCCTGCCCGCGACCGGGCACTCCCGGGCCGGCCAAGCGTGGCCCCCCGCACCGGAGTTCACGGTCGCGGCGCCCCCACCACCCCCGACCGAGCCGCCCGCGGCGTCGGTGGCCGACACCCACGAGAGCATCACCGCCGCCGTCCAGGCCGGCCGGCACGATGAGGCCGCCGCGCTGGCCGCGCAGCGGGAGCAGGAGGCGCTGCGCACGCACGGGCCGGGCTCCGGGCAGGTGTTGCACTGGAGGGAGGTACGGGCCGATCTCGCGATGTTCGCGGGGGACGCGGAGCGCAGTTGCCGTACCTGGCTGACGATCGCGACCACCCGCCTCGACGCGGGACAGCCGGCGGACGCCCCAGCCGTGGAGTCGGCCGTCGACCGGGCCCACCACCAGTGGGGCCGCATCGGCGACGCGGCCCGGGCCCGTGAACTGGGCCCCGCCCTGGCCGAGTTGCGTCTGCGCGTGCCGGGCCGGAGGGAAGGCGCGCTGGACCACGTCCAGCAGCATCTCCGCCAGCTTCAGACGCAGGGCTGAGCAGAAGCGGCGTCACCGAGCTCGGACGACGGTGTCAGCCCCCGAGGCCGCTCACCTCACCGTCAGCGAGGCCAGCGCCCCCGAGACCAGGGTCCGTACACCCGGCGCGATGGTGGAGAGGTCCGGGGCGAAGTGAGGGCTGTGGTTGCTGGGCACGGCCTCGAGCCGGCGCAGCAGGTCGTCGCCGCCGGGCGCGGCGTTCCACACCTCGGCCGGAGTGCTCGTCACGAACCAGTAGGAGTACGGCAGTCCTCCCTCGGCGAGCCGGGAGAAGTCCTCGCTGCCCATGGCCGGACCGGGGTCGAGGATCGTCCCGGCGCCGAAGACCTCACCGTGCACGGCGGCGATACAGCGGTCGGTCTCGGGGTCGTTGACCGTCACCGGGAAGCTGTTGCCGACGGTGACGTCCGGCTCGCGCGGGCACCCGGCGGCCAGGCACTCGCCCGCCGCGACACGGCGTACGGCGGCGATCATCCGCTCCCGCACCTCCTCCGACTGCGTACGGACGTTCAGGGCGAGCAGCGCCTCGGACGGGATGATGTTGTGCCGGGTGCCCGCCTCGATCCTGCCCACCGTCAGGACCGCCGACTCCCGGGCCGCGATCTCCCGGGCGACGACCGTCTGCAGCCGCGTCACCAGGTACGCCGCCGTCACCACGGGGTCGACGGTCGCCTCGGGCCGCGAACCGTGCCCGCCCCGCCCGTGCACGACGATGTCGATGTCCGTCGAGGCGGACATGATCAGGCCGGGGGAGTGCGCGTACAGCCCGGCGGGACCGGGCGCCGCGTGCTGGGCGAGCAGCACGTCGGGCCGCGGGAACCGCTCATACAGCCCGTCCGCGAGCATCCGGGCCGCGCCTTGCCCCGTCTCCTCCGCGGGCTGGCCGACCAGGACCAGCGTGCCGGACCAGGTGTCGCGTCCCGCGCCGAGCGCCTCCGCGGCACCCGCCAGCCAGGTGACGTGCAGATCGTGCCCGCAGGCGTGCATCACTCCGGGGGTCTCGGAGGCGTACGGCAGCCCGGTCTCCTCCTGGACGGGCAGCGCGTCCATGTCGGCGCGCAGCAGGACGGTGGGCCCGTCCCCGTTGCGCAGTACGCCGACGACGCCTGTGCCGCCCACGCCCTCGGTGGTCTCGTACCCGGCCTTGCGCAGCCGTTCCGCGAACGCGGCCGCCGTACGGTGCTCGTGCAGCGACAGCTCGGGATGGCGGTGCAGATCCCGGTAGAAGTCCTCGAGAGCGGGGACCGGGAGGCCGTCGGTGAGATCGAGCGCGGTACGGGCTGCGGGAGAGGTCACGGGGGCAGGGTATGCGGACCTGCCACTCGCACAGGAGTACTCGAGGCGCCTGTGCCGAGGAACGGATGGTCCTCCGCCGCCCTCGCCGGGCCCGTGTTCGCCGCCAGGACCAGCGCGGCGACGGCGATGACGGCCGCGCCGAACCCTCTGGAGTAGCGCGCGTAAAGACGTCGGAGCACGGCGACCTCGCAGCAACAGCGCAGTATTGAGCGGGCTTAATTCGCCACTTAACGTAGGGGTTCCCCGCGCCAAGGGGCAAGAGGTGCAAGGGGAGTTGGACAATAGTCAAGAGTTCATCGAACGTAAGTCGGCTTAATGGCATGCTTAATCCATGGCGGAGCGTGACGGCCCGGAGATCATCGGGCGCAGGGTGCAACAGCTGCGTACCGAACGCGGGTTGACGCAGAAGCAGCTGGCGGAGCCCGCCTATACGCCCGCGTACATCTCCACCCTGGAGGCGGGACGGGTACGCGCCTCCGAGCCCGCCCTGCGGCACATCGCCGACCGGCTCGGGATCGCCTACGAGGAGCTGGCCACCGGCCGCCCCGCCCACCTCGCCACCGGCCTCCGACTGCGGCTGACCGACGCGCAGCGCACCCTCGCGACCGGCGAGGCCGAGGTCGCAGCCGAGCAGTACGCCGCGCTGCTCGCGGAGGCGGACACGCACGGGCTGGCCGCCGAGCAGGCCGCCGCGCTGCTGGGGCTCGGCGAATGCGCCCTGGACACGGGTGACCTGGAGACGGCGCGGCAGCGCTTCGAGGAGTCCGAGCGGAGGACGGGGGACGCGCCGCTCCCTCAGCGGGTACCCGCCGTGCGCGGACGGGCCGTCGCCCACTATCTCGCGGGTGAACTCCGCTACGCCTGCTATCTGTTCGAGTCCACCCTCGACGAGCTCAACCGGAACGGCCTGCACGATCCGGACGCCCTCCTGCTCCTCTACACGGGGGTGATAGCGCCGTACATGGACATGGGCGCGCACGCCAGGGCGGCCCAGGCGGCCGAGTTCGCGCTGGCCCTCGCGCCACAGGTCGACGACCCGGCGCTGGTGGCCCGGATGCACCGCTCGGTGGCGCGGACG
This sequence comes from Streptomyces sp. NPDC048415, assembly GCF_040651675.1. Lineage (NCBI taxonomy): Bacteria > Bacillati > Actinomycetota > Actinomycetes > Kitasatosporales > Streptomycetaceae > Streptomyces > Streptomyces sp. NPDC048415. Next base: position 6,077 of record NZ_JBEZKJ010000186.1, read on the forward strand.
ATGATCGCCGAGGGGCGGATCGCCGAGGCCGACGCGTCTCTCGCCAAGGCCGCCGAGCTCTACCGCCAGCTCCAGATCCGTACCGAACTCGCCAACTGTCACTGGATGCGCGGGTATTTGTACGCCCAGGAAGGCGAACTTGAGCGCGCCGAAGGGGAGTTGCGGGAGGCGCAGGCCATGCTCTCCGCCAAGCGGGCCGCGCTCTACACCAGCCAGGTCGCCGTGGAGCTGGCGGATGTGCTCCACCGGCGCGGGAAGTCGGACGAGGCCGCCGCGCTGCTGCACGAGGTGCTCGGCGATTTGAGCCCTGAGCGGGGCGCAGTCCACTCCGCCGGCGCGCACCGGCTCCTCGGCATCATCGCCGAGGACGCGCGGGACACGGAGGCGGCGGAGGAGCACTACGTGCGGGCGATGAGTCTCCTGGAGCGGGCCGGGGCGGCGGGTGATCTCGCCGACCTGTGCCGCCTTCTCGGCGACCTGCTGCGCCGCACGGGCCGCACCGAGGCAGCCCTCAACGCCTACCGCACCGGCCTCGGCCACCGCACGGCCCCGGGCACCACCACCCTGGGCCCGGCGCCGGCGCAACCCCCGCTCTGATCTCGCCGCCTGCGCCCCCCAACGCCGGAGGGGCCATAGATTTTCGGCCCCTCCGGCGCTTGAGGAGCGGGGGTTTGGGGGCGGAGCCCCCAAGGACGATGCGGGAGGGTAGGGGCGGAGGGGGGCGATCGGAAT
>NZ_JBEZKJ010000187.1:0-6689 GCF_040651675.1 Streptomyces sp. NPDC048415
ACGGGGTTCGGGGGGCCGCACCCCCACCCCTCCCGCGTTGACCCCCTTGGTGCCCCTCTCTTGTTCGGCGGCTTACGGGTGGGGCGGGGGCGGGTGGTCGTACGACCACCGGCCCCGGCACAAAGAGATGCAGGGAGCCTTTCAACACCCCCGCTGGAGAGGGGGGAGGAGCATGCAGGTCGGGAGCCACTGCAAGGTGGGTCGGCCGAAGACGGCGGGGTGCGATCGGCGCGGCCTCGGACACTCACGCGATCGGCAACCCGTGGTGGGGCGGAGCCGGAGCCACACCGCGGTGGGGATCCGTGTGTCGCCCCAGCGGCCGGCTGACGCGGCTAGGAGGCGGCTTGGCCTCGGAATCGCCCCTCAGGGCGCTCGCGGCGATCGAACCGCCCCGCCCTTGGCCGCACGGAGAACGTCGTGCTAGACACCGCGGAGGTCAGCCTGGCGGATGCCGTCGATTTGCTATACAGCGCCCTGGACCTGGATTCCTGCGCCGTCCAAGAGCTAGAGGAACTCGCCGAGTTGGCCGTCCCGTTCGCCGAATTCGGCATGCAGCACAAGCGATTCGAGCGGGGCGACCCCTTCTGGAACGACGTTGGCGACGATCCGAGCCTGATTGCCAAACTCGTAAGCGCGGGGCGGACATCAGGTCCCCGCCGGGAGACACTCGGACCACGCGAGGCAGTCGATAGGGTGAGCCGTCGGCTCACCAAGACGGCGAAACAGCTGAGGGGCGCGGTGGCCGCCCGACGCCTTCGTCTCCCTGGCCTGCGGCCTCATCCCGCTGGAGACGCCTCAAGAAACACCGATCATGATCGTGCTACGAGCTCTGAGGCACTGCTGTCACGTGCCGCGGCGCTGCTCCTGGACGGCCTTCATAAGGTCCTCGATGGCGGACTGGGTGTCGCGGTCACGCCCCTCGTCAATCGCTTCGAGAGCGGCGGCCGCGGCCTCACGAATGTGGTGGGGAAGCCTGTCGGCGGCCGTGAGTTCGTAGGCGGCCTTGCGGCGCGCGATGCGTTCGGCGGCGTCTACTGCGTCGGGGCCGGACAGCGGAAAGACGGAGGCCCTGTATGCGGATATCCCCAGCACCATCATGTCCGCGATGCCGTCGGCGTACCCGAGCGCGGCGGCCTTCCCCTGGCCTTCCCGAATGGTTGCGACGATGCGACGGCGGGACAGGGCCGTGCCCACGGCGGCGCCGCCTCCCAGGGAAAGGCCGCAGGTGACGGCGAGGAACGGCCCGCCCCAGGCGAAGCCGGTGAATCCTCCGAGGACCGCGAGCGCGACCGTCCAAGCGGCGGCTGTCCTGGAGCTTATTTGCTCGGGCGTGGTGTCCATGGTGGCAGTGTGCCAGCCGGGATGGACAGCACCGGTGCGGGGTGGGCCGCCGGCCTCGGATCTCGAGCAGCCCCCGTTGGTCCCCGGTAGGCCTGACTGGTCCCCGTTAGGACCTGTCCGGGCGATCGTGTGCGGAGCCAGATGACCAGGGCTGCGGCCGTGGCGGTGCCGAGAAAGACGTAGCCGCGTTCGTCGTAGCGAGTGGCCACGGCCCGGGCCTGCTTGAGCTTGTTGATCGCCCGCTCAAGGAGCGAGCCCTAGTGCACACATAGACGACTCTGGATCGGGGAATGTGCCGGTCATAGGGGTGGACGGCTTGCTCCAGTCTGCTGCGTTGGTGCAGCAGTTGCGGGAGCGAAAGACCGAGGAGGACGAGGGGGGTGGGTCGCGGTGTCCGAGGACGTCGCCGCTGAGCTCCCCAGATCCCGTGGGAGACGGTTCCCGAGCTGAGCCGTCAGCAGGTGGTGCGGCTGCTGGCCGAGCTGGCGGCTCGCATGGTGATCGCGGCGGGACGGGACGGGGGTGAGTTCCGTGACGGCGGCGGCTCCGTGGGAACGGCTTGACGGCAAGATCCGGCCCTGGCATCGACCGGCTCGCGGTCGTCTGTGTCCGTCAGTCGACCCCGCAACAGGTCCTTGACCACGCGGAGTCGACCCGGCTGCAGTACGGGCTCACGCAACGGGCCGTAGATCTGGGCTGGCCGGCCTCCAGGGTCTTGGTGATCGACGAGGACCTGGGGCAGTCGGCGTCCGGCCTGGTGGACCGGCCCGGCTTCCAGCGGCTGGCTTCCGAGGTCGGCCTCGACCACGTCGGCCTGGTCCTGGGTGTGGAGATGTCCCGGCTGGCCCGCAGCGGTCGCGAATGGCACCAGCTGCTGGAACTGTGTGCGCTGGCCGGTGCCCTGCTCGCCGACCCGGACGGTGTCTATGACCCGGCCGAGCACAACGACCGCCTGCTGCTTGGTCTCAAGGGCACGATCAGCGAGGCCGAACTCCATCTGATCAAGCAGCGGATGTGGAACGGACGGATCGGCAAGGCCCGCCGCGGCGAGCTGGCCGTGCCGTTGCCGGTCGGCTATCTGAGGCTCGCCGACGGCCAGGTCGTCAAGGACCCCGACGAGCAGGTGCAGGCCGTGGTCCGTCTGGTCTTCGACCTGTTCGACGAACTCGGCTGATCAACGGGGTGTTGAGGTTCCTGGTCGACCACGGCATCCAGATGGGCATCCGGGTCCGCGAAGGACCGGAGAAGGGCCGGCTGGTGTGGCGGCGCCCCAGCCGGATCGTGATCCAGAACATGCTCCGGCACCGGGAACTGGCCGCCGCCGGACAGACCGCCCCCGCCATCGCGAAGATCCTCAACGCCGAGGGCTTCCGACCGCCCAAACGCCGTGACCACTTCGGCACTCAAGGCGTCCGCCAGCTCCTGCGCGAACTGGGCTGCATCAGCCCGCAGGAACAGAGCCTGCGCCGAAACGCCCCACCCCTCGGCCCCGACGAGTGGTGGCCCAGCGACCTCGCCCGCGAGATCGGCGTGCCCCGCGTCACCCTGTTCGGCTGGATCAAGAACGGCTGGGTCACCGCCCACCAGCAAGATGACCGACGCCGGTCCTGGGTGATTCACGCCGATCGCGCCGAAGTCGAACGGCTCCGCCGCCTGCACGAACTGCCCCGCGGACACGGAGCACGCCAACCCTGGCTGTACCACCAGCGGATGGCGATAATCCACAACGAGACAGGAGCCCACGGCGATGACGACCAACCGCAGCTATGACAGCACTGCGGCTTGCTCATCTCGACGGTGTTGCGTTTCTTGTACCGCTCGTCGTCGAAGCCGGGTGGCCGTCCGCCGCGCGAGCCCTTGCGCAGGCGGGCGGCCTGGCTGTCGGTCTTCTCCGGGATCGTGTGCCGGATGCCCTTGCGACGCAGGTACTGGCGGCACGGGCCGTTGCTGTAGGCCTTGTCCGCGGCGAGGTTGTCGGGTTTCCTGCGCGGCCTGCCCGGCCCGATCCGCGGGATGCGGATCTTCTCCAGCACCGGCTCGAACTGCGTGCAGTCCGCCCGCTGCCCGCCTGTGACAAGCAGGGTCAGCGGGCGGCAGCGGCCCTCCGCGCTCAGGTGGAGCTTGCTGGTGAACCCGCCGCGTGAGCGGCCCAGGCCCTCACCTCCTGCACCACCTCCACCAGGCGGGCGACGAGGCTTTGCCACGCCGTCTCGTCCTGATGTTCTTTGGCCCCCTTTGAAGCCGGGGCCGGCGGCGGATCGGTGCGAGCACCGGCCGCGTGCTGGTGCGCGCGCACGATGGTGGAGTCCGCCGAGATGTCCCAGTCGATCTCGTCGGCCGTATCGGCCGCGGCCTGGACCTGCTGCAGCAGACGCTCCCAGGTGCCGTCGGCCGACCACAGCCGGTGGCGTTCATAGACCGTCTTCCACGGCCCGAACCGCTCGGGCAGATCCCGCCACTGAACCCCGGTACGCACCCGGTGCAGGATTCCGTCGATCACCTGCCGGTGATCCCGCCACCGGCCACAACGCCCGTTGCTCACCGGCAGGAACGGCCGCAACCGTTCCCACTCAGCATCCGTCAAGTCGCCCCGCCCCATACCCAGGACAACGAGCCAACAGTCGGACAGTCACATGATCGGGCGGACGGGTCCTAGTCGCAGGAAGCCAGCGGCGATCGAACGCCGACTGTTAGTGGCCTCGATAGACTTCCCCACGCACGCAGAAGGAGCCCTACATCCCCAACTGGTTTCTCAGGCCACGGTGTTGGGAGGGCTCCCTGCGCGGTGTCCAGCACGCCTATGAACGAGAGGACTCCTGTGGAAGAGAGTAACGCGAAACGCCGCGCGAAGCACCCGGCCCGCTGGGACAGGTGGCGCAGGAAAACCACTCGTCACCTGCGTGAATGGCTTGGCCAGCACGGACGAAACGTCACAGGTGAGTTCCTGCAGGGTGCGCCGTACAAGCTCGGCAGCGGCTCGGTGACCCTGCTAATCCTGCGATGCCCCGACCGCGGGCCTACCGCTTGGGTGGGGCCGCCTCGCCTTTGACGTGCAAACCAGATGCTCGTCTGCGTCAACTAAGCCGATGTGTACGAGCGTGTCCTTAGGGGGTCTCGTGACAGCAGCGATCATCGCCGTGCTGGGCACCCTGCTCGGCGCCCTGACCGCGGGGGCAATGCAGCACCTGACCACGGTGTCCGCGCGCCGAGATCGCGACCTTCAGGTACTGGCCGCTGCTGTAGCCGGTCTGCTCGCTGCTGCGACCGATCACCGCCGTCACCAGTATCTGAAGCACGTCCTTCGTCGGATGGGCGAAAGCGAGAGCCTGGAGTTCAGGGCGGCTCGTTACGAGGCGCGGTCCGGGATGACGAAGGCTCAGACGGCACTGATGCTCGCGACCGACGACGCGGAACTCCTCCGACTGGCAGCCCGTCTGGCCGACGCGTCGAACGAGGTGGGCGAGCCGGATCATGACGACCAAGTGGCTGTCGACGAGGCGGGAGATCGTGCCCGGACGGCACATGCCGACTTCCAGGCGGCGGCTGCCCGGCGTCTCCGGCGCCCGCCGCGTTGAGCTGCAGGGCAGAACTGGGCCTCAACGCTGGCAGCCGGTACCGGGCTCGTAAGCCACCCAGGCCCGCGCAATGCCCAGGGCCGGCTGCCGCGTCGTGCCGATGCCCTCCCGGGCAGGTGATCCGGCCGACGCGGTCGCGCTGGAGGCCCGCAAGTGGGGCGAGGCCGACCAGCCCGTCGAGCCGGTCGCCGACCAGGACCGGCCGCGTCGGCGGATGGACGCTGGCGCGACGGTGACGTCGCTGACCGAGCGGCGCCTGGCGGTGCTGGCGCCGCACCCCAGGCCTCTGCCGTCGGTGGCCGCCTACGACGAGCTGCTGCGATTCCGTCGGCGTCCCGTCGACGGCCCGGCATGACAGGAAGAGGCGCCATGACCGCCAAGCGCAACCGCGGACTGACCGAGCAGGCCGCCCCCACCGCCGTCGACGCCTCGTGTCGGATGGTCATGGCTTCACGGATCAGTAGTGGTCCCGTTCGGGAACGGGTTTCGGCCCCACTTGGACGTCCGGAGGGCATTGATCACCAGCGAGTTTTGGCCCCACTCAGAGGGAGCTATGGGGCTTCCGGAGCGGATCTGACTGGCGTGGTCGGCATGGGACAGTGCATCGTGCGGTGGTGTGCGATCCGCCTTTGCCGAGCATGAAGACCGTTGGACCTTGACGACGGGGCCGGGAGGCTTGCGGTTACTGCGATTTGATGCGTGATGTCGCTGGGGCGACGCCTTGAACTGCGAGACGAGGGCCCGCCGCACGGAGCCGCGCTAGTAATAGCCCTTCGTGCCGTCGAGCAGCTCCCGGACGATGTCCGCGTGCCCCGCGTGTCGCCCCGTCTCCTCGACGAGGTGGATCAGCATCCAGCGGAGGTTGGCGCTGCCGTCGCGGAAGTCGGGGTGGCGGCCGGCGTCGTCCAGGTCGGCCGCGGCAACGATCTCGTTGCTGCGGGCACACTGGGCCTCGTACTCCGCGAGGAGCTCTGCGAGGGGGCGGCCGTCGGTGTGCCAGTCGGCGTTCTTGCTTGACTCGTCGAATGCGGGGTTCTGCTTCTTGTCGCCGCCGAGGAACAGCACTTCCAGCCATATGTGCTCGGTCCAGCGCATGTGGGAGATGAGACCGGCCATCGTCATGGCCGGTGAGGTCGGGATGACCGGGCGGCGCGCGTCCTCGTCGCTCAGCCCGTCGCATTTCCAGCGCAGGATCTGCCGCTGCAGGTCCAGCCAGCCGATGAGCGCGGTGCGTTCGTCCGCTTGGCGCGGGGGGCGTTCCAGTTCCGATGACATGCCGGCGCACGCTACCAGGGCGGTCGGGAGGGGGCACCTGGATGACGGGCTCTTCCGCGATTTACGATCTTGGTCACGGTTGGGGACATCGGGGTGTTACTGGTGATCTTCGCGTGATGCCGTGCGGCGGGCACTCGTCTCCGCAGTCCAAGGCGTACGCCCCAGCGACATCACGCATCAAGTCTCAGTAGCCGGCGGCTACTCGGGTCTGGGCAAGCCGGTAGGAGTCGGTGCCGGTCTCGATGATGTTGCTGCCGAAGGTGAGGCGGTCGACGATGGCGCCGCAGAGCCGGGGGCCGGTGAAGGTCTTGGTCCAGCCGGAGAAGGACTCGTTGGAGGCGATGGCCACGCTGTTCTTCTCCTCGCGTTCGGTCAGGACCTGGAAGAGGAGCTCGGCGCCGCGGCGGTCCAGTTCCCTGTGTTGGGTCGGGGACGGGACGCCGTGCACCGTTTCCGGTGCCGGTTTTCCCGTCCCCGCCCGCCGAACCCGCCGTGCGA
>NZ_JBEZKJ010000188.1:0-6390 GCF_040651675.1 Streptomyces sp. NPDC048415
ACCCGCGGTCGCCGCGCAGCCGGCGTACGGGTATCCCCAGCCGGCGTACGGCTACCCGGGGCCGGTGGGCGCCTCGCCCGACCCCGACTTCAAGCGAATCGGATCAGTAGGAGAACTGCTGGATCTGGCTGCCGTCACCTGCGTACGTCCAGCCGGTCCGGGTTGCCGGGTCGAGCTGTATGACGCGCTCGCGATGGGTTTCGAGCCGGCCGGTCCAGGAGCCGAACTGCGTGTACAAGACGCCGGTCATGGTGCCCACCGTCTTGCCCGTCTTCAGGTCGACGACGACGATGCGGCCGGTGGCGTTGTTGTCCTGGAAGCCGTACTGCCGAAAGCCGCCCGTCGTCGGCTTCAAGTCCGGGGAATGGAAGGCGACCAGCGCCAGTTGGTGCTCCCCGTCGACGGCGAGCGCGAGGGGCGCTTGCGCCGATCCGAGATTCACCGGCTCCCCTCTGGGCACCTGCGCGAGGTTCGCGTTGCCGCCGAAGTTGTGGCTGATTGAGTGGTACCAGGTTTCGTAGAAGTTGCCCTTCTGGTCGGAGGCGAGGTCCCCGGCGCATGGGACTCCCCCCTGGCTGTGGGTGACCGTTCCGCTGTCCAGGTTGATCGCGGCCATGGTGCCGGCCCCGGTCGAGGCTACGCAGTTGACGGTTGCTCCTGTCCTCTGCGCGGAGAAGACGCCGGTCGACTCGTCCACGTCCAGCAGGCCGTACGTGGAGTGGAGGTCCGGGGTGGACTCGAGCTGGAGCGGCATCCCTTGAGCGCCGGTCTCCGTGTCCACGGGGAGCACGAAGCCCGCACGGTCGCTCGAACGGTAGGCGAGCACCGCTGCACGGTGGCGCTTGGTGTCCACCCGCCCGCCCGTCACCACGTACTGGTCGTCGACCCGGACGGGGCTGCCGACCTCGTTGCCGGTGCTCGTATCGTAGGTCTCGAGCCACTGCTCGCCGGTGGTGGTCTGCTTGTGCAGGACCAGCGTGTGGTTGGCGGAGTCGACGCCGAACACCTCGTAGATGGAGCCGTACGCGGGGTCGCTCGTCAACTTGCGCCCATAGATTCCGGTGGCGGCGTTGTAGTCGTACACCGAGCCTTCACCGGTGGGACTCTCGACCGCCGCGACGGACGTGCCGCCGGGGACGATCGCGAAGTTGGTCAGGTTGGTGCCGTCAGGGGCCAGTCCGTCGTCGTATGCCAGCAGCGACGTCGGCGAAGCCTGCCCGACTATCTTGCCGTGCCGGTCGACGGCGAACACTCGCAGGTCGTAGGCGATCGATGAGGGCAGCTTGAGCGCGAGGGCGTCGAGCGCCGCCGTGCCCCGCGTGCCCTTCAGCGAGCGGTCGAGCGTGGCCGGGCTATCCACCCCGTTGTGGTCGCGGGTGGTGCCGTTCTGGTTGCTGACCAGGTTGTACGAGCCGTACATGTTCGGCCCGGGCGCGGAGAACTCCAGCAGTGTGCCGGTGGCACCCTTGACCCCCGATACGTCGTAGTGCACCGAGTACTGCGGTGCGGCCCGGTTGATATCCAGAAGGTGACCGAACTCTCCGGATGCCTTCGCGGCCAGGGTCGGCGCTGCCGGGCGTTGCGAGCGGTCACCGCCGTCGACCCGGATCGAGGCGAACTCGCCGTAGAGCGGGCCTAGACTGGCGCTACCTGTGGGGTTCTCGAGGATACCGATCCCGTAGATGCCGCCGCCGGCGGAGAAGGCGCCGGCCGGGACGGTGACCGTGCCGCGAAGTCCCGTCAGCGGGGCGGTGTAGGAGGCGGAGAAGATGGGCGCCGCCGCGGGGCTCCAGTGGCCGACTCCCGATACGACCAACTTCGGCGAGCTGACGTTCCGCACTCCGGTGAGGTCGTAGCTCACCTGCACGGAGTGTCCCGCCTTGACCACGGGCTGGACTACCGGGGCGAGCGACTCGACGTAGCCGCCGTCGGTGGGGCCGAAGGTCAGCTGGTGTGTGGCCGAGGCCAGCACCTGGTGGCCGTTGCGCACCTCGAAGGTGAGCGAGACCTGACGGTCCGTCGAGGAGACGACCGGCAGTCCGGCCGCGCTCAGCATCTGCGTGGGGGTCAGCCGGATCGCCGGCACATCGGAGGTGAACTCGTGATGCCCGATGCGCAGCGCGTAGCTGACGCCTTGCTGGTCGGGCAGGCCGGTCACGTCGGCACCGATGGTCACCGGTCCCACCAGGCCCTCCCCGGTGGTGCCCGGTCCGGCCAGGTCGATACGTCCGGGGTCGGTGGCCTCCACGTACGCGCCACCGAGCCCGTCTATGGTCTGGCGATGCGCCACGGAGAGCCGGGCGATGCGGGGCGTGCCCGTGCCGGCATGGCTGCCGTGCGCCTTGGCCAGGACCGCTTGCAGTGCGGCGGTGACGTCGAGTTGCGGGCCTACGTGCAGCGGCTGGTCGATCTGCGGCGGCGTGGGCACGGCCCGGCCGGTGTGCTCCAGCAGCGAACGGACGTCATCGGGCGACGGGTGCTGCCCGGTCAGCCGGGAGGCCTGCAGTACGACCGCGGCAGCGGCCGCGATTTCGGGCGCGGACGCCGAAGTGCCTCCGCTGAGGACCTCCGTCACCGACTGCGCTGTCTGGCCCTGGTGTTCGAAGGCGGGGATGCCGTCACTGGGCGCCGAGACGTCCACGCGCGTGCCGAATCCCGAGGAGAAGACCTCGGAACCGTTGAGCCTGGTGGTCGCCCAGGTCCCGTTGGCCGACGCGGCTCCGCCGTTCTGCGGCGGCACGGACAGCGTGTCGTCGGTCGTGGTGCCGCCCGCGGCGATCGCGCCGGAGTCCAGCACCTTGCTGGGCGTGGTCGACAGCTGGTCGTCGTCGATCCGCGTGGTGTCGGCGGCTTTGCGGGTCACGTTGGTCGCGGTGCTGCCGCCGTCGGGCCCGACGGCCGCGTTGGTGAACAGCCGGGTACCGTCGTTCGAGGAGACCACCACGGTGATGCCGTACTGCTGCACGATCGACGCGATCACGGCCTGCTGGACCGGGTCGTCCTCCAGGTAGCGGCCGGGGAGCCCCGCAGCGTCGGTGCCGTAACCGAGGCTGGCGGTGATCACATCGGGTCGCGGCTGCTGCCGGGCCGCGGCCAGCAGCGCCACCGCGATCTGGCTGAACGTCGGCTGCTGCGGGACAACGAGCCGGTAGTTGGCACCCGGGGCGATGCCCAGCAGGTCGGAGTTCCCGCTGCCCTGCATGCCCGGACGCTGCAGTTCGTGCGGAAGCGGCGCCATCACGGAGAAGTCCAGCAGGACCTCACCCAGCCCGGGGTCCTGCCCCTGGGCCGAGCCGGTCGGGTCGAGTGCCCCGGTCGCATCCGCGGTGTAGGTGGGGATCAAGGGCATCGTGGGGATGTCCAGGTACCGCTGGCCGTTCTGGACGACGGTCGTCGGCCCGCTCGGGTCGAGGTTGGATGTCCCCGCGTCGGTGAGGTCGCCGATCGAGACGTTGGTGATGGTCTCGCCCGTGCCGGGCAATTGGTGGAACTTCTGCTTCAACAGGCTGTAGGCGCCGGTCGCGTTGACACCGCCGGCGTTGAGGAAGCTCTGCATCGAGGTGCCGAGAGCGGCGTTGCCGGGCACTCCGTCGGAGCTGGTCGCACCGCTGCCCTGCCCCTTCGCCGACGAGCCGGCCTTCCCCGCCGTGGTTTTCACCGAGGAGGGCAGCGGCACGGAGCCGGTGTTCATGGGGGAGACGGTCTGGTCGGGCTCGGCGTAGACGACGCCGGGTGTGGCGGCCAGCGCCCGGGCAGCCGCCGAGGCGTCGCCGCCGGCGAGCTGGACGACTTGGACCTTGGACAGGTCGATCGCCTCGGAGCCCAGCTTGGCCTGGGCGGCGGCGTGCAACTGCTGGGCCTGGGCGGCCCCGAGACCCGGCATCAGAGGCCGCATGGAGACCGCGTGGGCCCGGTGGAGCGCGGTGTTGACCGCGGTGTCTGAGGTCAGCGGGGTACGGACCTGCAGATTGTGCTGCTTGCCCAGCGACTTGCCCGTCACCTGGGTGGCCGAGCCGAGTACCACAAGGACCTGGTGAGGGCTGTTCTTCGCCGACTGCGCGGGCGTGGGCTTCAGGAACGAGCGCCACGGACCGAGCGCTGAGGATCCGGGTGTGGACGGCAGCGCGGCACGCGCAGACGTATCTTTCGCACCGGAATCGGCAGCCGGGCTCTGCGCTCCGGTCGCGGCCGCGGGTATCGTTACGGCCGCGGTGATGGCCACGAGCGCGACACCGACGGCACCAAGCCGTCTACCGCGCGTGTGGGCATGAGTCATGGGACACCTCTCTTGAGGAGCGCATCCGCGAGCACGGATTCACACCGGAAGGCGCTGCCCGTTCGAGCGTGCTCAGGACAGCGCCAGCTTCAACGTGAAAGATGTCAACCGCGACCAACGAATCACAAGGTTACGAGCTGGCGGATCTCGGCCAGGCGGCGGAAGCCGCCACAGAAATTGGCGGGGCGGTATGGAATTCAGCGTGCTCGGGCTTGCGGAAGAAACAGAACACGTCTACGTGGCACTGGTCCAGCAGCCTCACTGCACCTCTTCGGAGTTGGCCGACGCTTGCGGCATGCCCGCGACCACTGTGGGAAGACTGCTGTCCAAACTGGTCAAGGACGGCCTCGCCGTGCAGGATGCCCGACGCCCGCCACGCTTCACCGTCGCTCCCCCGGATGTCGCCGTCACTCCGCTGATAGACCAGCGCGAGCATCAGCTCAAGGAAGCGCGAGCCCTGGTACAGCGGTTGACCGAGACCCACCGGGAGGCGGCCCGGATCAGCCAGCGCGATATGGCCGTCGAACTGCTCACCAGCCGTGAGCACATCCACGCCACCGTGCAGCGGCTGACTGTCGACGCCCGCCACGAGGTGCGTGCGTTCGACCGCCCGCCCTATGTCGACGGCCCCGGCAGCAACCTCGACCGCCAGCTCCAGCAGCAGCGGCGCGGCGTGATCCACCGGGTGATCTACGACCACGAAGCGGTGGCCTGGCCCGGCAGGCTGAACAACGACATCGTGCCCAGCATCAAGGCAGGCGAGGAGGCACGGGTACACCCTGATTTGCCCCTCAAACTCGTCATCAGCGACGACCGGGCGGCCATCCTCCCCTTCAGCCTCGGCCCTGGGGGCCAGTCAGTCGCCTACCTGGTCCACCGCTCCCCCGTGCTCGTAGCCCTGGAATCGCTCTTCGAGGCACAATGGGAGCGCGCACTGCCGCTGTCGGACACCTCACTGCCACCCGGCGACGCCACCACCGCGGCGGAATCCGAGGACGCAAAGCCTGATGAGGAGACTCGATCCCTGCTTGCCCTGCTCGCCTCCGGCCTCACCGACACGGCCATCGCGCGAGCCCAAGGCTGGAGCGAGCGGACCACCCAGCGTCGCGTCCACCAACTAATGTGCCAACTCGGCGCCTCCACCCGCTTCCAGGCCGGCCTCACCGCCACCCGACGCGGCTGGCTATGAAACGAGCACCAGCAGGCCCGACCCCAGTCGGACAAACAACCTGGTCAACGACCCGAACGAGAGTTTTCACGGCGGACAGGCAACGCGAACGGTGACGCGCATCACACCCTCGCCGTGCTCGCCGTGACCGGGGTGAAAGCGACCGAGCGGGTCAGGCCCCGTATCCGCAGCGGCACCACGAGCCGGCCGCCGTGCTTGAGCTGCGGGGTCCAGGCCGGGAGATGTCCCAGGCCCCGGCAGTCACCATGACGACATCGACCTCACCAAGGTCCGGGATGGGCTCGGCCGCGTCGGCGGTGACGACGTGAACCCTGCCGTAACCGTGCTCGGTCAGGAGCCGACGAGCGCGTTCGGTGACGACGGGGTCGATGTCCACGGTGACGACTTCACCGCCCTCACCGACGAGTTCGGCGAGGTAGGCCGCGTTCAGCCCGCCCGAGCCGATCTCCAGCACCCTCATCCCGGGCAGCACCCGGGCCTGCTCCAGCATCAGGGAATCTGCGGGGCGGACACGGAGCTGAGCTGTACGCCGTGCTCGTGGCACACGTCTGAAGGCTGGCTTTGCGGGAACTTGAAGAAAAGTAGCCGGGTCCCGACGTCGCTGAATGCGGTGGCAGGCGCGCTGCCGCCGTACTTTGGCGGGCCGGACGTCTGGCGGAGCGGACGTCTGGCGGAGCGGACGCTCAGTAAGTGGGGTCGTAGGGGCTCCAGCCGTGTATGAACGGCTTGAGATCCTCGGGCCGGAGTTCAGGGATTGCCGGCAGCAACGGTGAACCGTTAAAGGGGTTGGGTGCGGCTCTTTTGAAGTGAGCTTTGAGGGTCAGGCTCTGAGACGTCATCCGCTTTCCGAACGTGATCGTTTAGTTCGGGTGGGTGGGCATGAACTCCCGTTTGTGGCGGGAGAGATGGGCGTGGTTCGTCCGTT
>NZ_JBEZKJ010000189.1:0-6315 GCF_040651675.1 Streptomyces sp. NPDC048415
GTCGCGCCCGGACCGGTTGGTCCGGGCGCGCTTGCGTATCCGCGAAAGGCTGGAGGCTCACGCCGGCGTCGTCATGTCCGACGCGGCACGCCCGGCCGGCACCCCGGCGTCCGGCTGCGCGGCGCGACGAAGGAGGGCCAGCCCGGAACGTCGGCCACCATGTCGCGGTGCGGGAGGGGTCCCCGGCCTGCCACTGGCCGACTGCTATGAGCCGCTCCACGACACCCCTCAACTGGGCGGGACACAGCGGCTCCCCTTCCGCATCCGCGCTCCCAGCCGTGATCCGTTGCAGGAGCGCAGCCTAAAGCGTGATCGGGGAGGCTTCCCCACCAGTTCGCAGCGGCCATCTTTACCTTGGCTTGGGACGATCCTTGCCCTTTGAAAAACCGATCCGGTTAGGGTCGCTCGGTTGGCATGTGCACAGAGCAACGGGTGGGGGCAGCGCTTCGTGTCGGACCTGAAGAAGGAAGCCGAGTCGCTGGACAAGGCGGCGTCGGCGTTGCGCAAGGTACCGCATCACACGACTAAGCCGTTGCACGAGTTCAAGGAAGAGTCGAACGACCTCGGCGCGCTCGGCAAGCTCGGGGCCCTGCTCAGCGCCACGGAGGACGTACGCGAGGGCATGCACAAGCTGGCCAAGCTCACCCACGAGCTGGAGGAGGAGTGGCACGCCGAGGCGAAGCTGATGGGCGAGGTGTCTGACGCCTTCGATCTGCTGGACGTGCTCCTGGCCGCCGCTGCCCGCGGCAAGAAGGGCTGAGACGCACCGTGGTCGACCTCAACCCACTGCACTACGTCAACAAGTTCAATCACATGTTCGGCGACAGTGTCGCGAGCGGGCTGGAGTTCCTGGGGATCTCCGATCCGGCGGTGGACCCGGACGGTGTCCGCAAGATTGCCAAGAAGTGGCGGCACCTGGCCACCGCGCTCGACGACGCGGCCGGTGACGCCGAGCGAGCGCTCGCGGACGTGGTGTGGGAGGGCAAGACCGCCAAGGCGTTCCACAAGCGGGCCAAGAACGCGCGCAAGAACGCCACCGATATGGCGGACTCCCTGCGGGAGGGCGCGAAGGCGCTGGATAAATTCGCCGACAAGGCGCACGAGATGCTCTCCGAGATCGGTGTGATCCTCGCGGAGATCGTCGAGTTCGAGATAGCGGGCCTGGCTCTGTCCATCCTGACCGCAGGGGCCTCGGAGGTGGCGTCCAACCTGATGGCCGGCGAGCGGGCGCTGAAGGTCGTCGCGCTGGTGGGGCGGATCGAGGAGGAGGGTACGGCGCTGGGGGCGGCGGTGCGCGGCGTGCTGTCGGTCATCCGGGGGCTGGAGCGCGCGCTGAAGGCGCTCAAAGACATCAAGGCGATCGCGGCGGCTGGCAAGATGGCCAAGGAGGGCATGAAGTTCAGCGCCTTCTCCACCGCTCTTGAGGATCCCGGCGCGTTCAAGGACCCGGAGAAGCTGGCCGGGATACTGACCGAGGGCGCCGTTATGGGAGTCGGCTTCGGTGTGCTGGGCAAGGCCCTCGGTAAGGGCCTCAAGGCCCTCAAGCCCAGCGAACTCGCAAAGCTCGGCAAGGCATTGAAGCTCGGCGGCTCCGATCTCTCCAAGCTCAAGCTGCAGCCCGGCGAGGCCGAGAAGCTCGAAGCCGGCATCCGCGCGGCGGAGAAGGAGTGCAAGCTCGATCCGATCGACGTGGCCACCGGCGACATGCTGCTGCCACAGACCGACGTCGAACTCTCGGGCGCCCTGCCCCTGGTCCTGCAGCGCACCCACATCTCCTCCTACCGGTGGGGCGGCTGGTTCGGCCCCTCCTGGGCCTCCACCCTCGACCAGCGTCTGCAGGTCTCCGACGGCGGCATCACCTACGCCACAGCCGACGGGGCCCGGCTCACCTACCCGCTCCTTGCCCCCGACAGCGACGAACCAGTACATCCCGACAACGGCACGCGTCTGCCGTTGACCTGGGACACAGAGACGGACGGCGCGCTCCGCGTGAGCGACCCGGCGTCCGGGCTCGGCTACGTCTTCCACACGCCGCAGGCCATCGACGACGGCGAGGCCGTGGACCTGCCCCTGCAGGCCATCGTGGACCGCAACGGCCAGCGCATCACTGTCCAATACGCCGACGATGGCGCCCCCACCCGGGTCACCCATTCCGGCGGCTACCGCATCGCCCTCGACCGCCACGCCACCCTGCCCCGCATCAGCGCCATACGCCTGCTGGATACCGAGCATCCGCATAACCGCGGGACAACCCTGCTGTCCTACAGCTACAACGACCACGGCCACCTCGCGGAGGTCATCAACTCCTCCGGACTGCCCACGCGGTTCACCTACGACGACGCGGGCCGGATCACCTCGTGGACCGACCGCAACGACTCCTCGTATACGTACCTGTACGACGAACGAGGCCGGGTCGTGCGTACCGAGGGCAGCGGCGGCTTCCTCTCCGGCAGCCTCGCCTACGACGACGCCACCCGCACCACCACCGTCACCGACTCCCTCGGTCACACCACCCGCTATGAGCACAACGAGGCATTCCGCCTCGTCAGGGAGACCGACCCGCTTGGCCACACCACCAGCCATGAATGGGACGCTGCTCACCACCTGACCGCCGTCACCGATGCCCTGGGCAATACCAACCGCTACCGCTACGACCAGTCCGGACAGCTGACGTCGGTCGTTCGTGCGGACGGCAGCGAGACGCACGTCGAGTACAACGATCTCGGGCTGCCAACGACGGTTACCGGCCCAGAGGGCGTCATCTGGCACTACGCGTACGACGAACGCGGCAACCGCACCGCGATCACCGACGCTGCCACCGCGACGACTCACTTCTCCTACAACAAGTCCGGGCATCTGACGTCGATCACCGACCCCTTCGGCCACAGCACCTGCATCCGCTGCGACCGTGCGGGCCTGCCTGTCGCGACGACTGACCCGCTCGGCGCAGAGACCCGCTACGAGCGCAACGCGTTCGGACGGCCCGCCACGCTGACCGACCCGCTCGGAAACGAGACCCGCTTCGAGTGGACACTGGAAGGCAAGCTCGCCCGCCGCACCGCTGCGGACGGCAGCACCGAGTCGTGGACGTACGACGGCGAGGGCAACTGCACCTCCCACACCGACGCCATGGGCGCGGTCCACCGATTCGAGTACACCCACTTCGACCTGCTGTCTGCCCGCACCGGACCGGACGGCGTGCGTCACTCCTTCACACACGACTCCGAGCTGCGCCTCACCAAGGTCACCAACCCCCAGGGTCTGAACTGGAGTTATCAGTTCGACGCAGCCGGGCGCCTCGTCTCCGAAGTGGACTTCGACAACCGCGTCCTCGGCTACTCCTACGACCCGGTGGGTCGCCTCACCGCCCGCACCAACGCACTCGGTCAGGACATCCACTTCGAGCGTGACGTGCTCGGACAGATCATCCGGCAGAGGGACGGCGACAAGGTCACCACCTTCGCCTACATGGCCAACGGCGAGCTCGCCATGGCCATCACCCCCGACGCGACGGTGAATCGGGAGCACGATGCCGCCGGTCGCCTGCTGTCCGAGACGGTCAACGGGCGCACCGTCACGTACCGCTACGACCCCATGGGGCGGCGCACCCTGCGCACCACCCCCACCGGCATGACCAGCACCTGGCGCTACGACGAGGCCGGCAACTGCATCGAACGGACCAGCGCAGACCACACGATCACCTTCGATCGCGACCCGGTGGGCCGGGAGCTGAGCCGTCATTTCGATGGCACCCTCACCCTGGCGAACGCATTTGACGAACTGGGCCGTCTGACCGCGCAGTCAGTGACAGACCGCACTGCCGGTCACAACCTGCAGCAGCGCGCCTACTCCTACCGCGCCGACGGCCGTCTCACCGGTATCGACGACCAGCTGAACGGCACGAGCCGATTCGACCTCGATACGGCGGGCCGCGTGACCACTGTCCACGCAGCAGGCTGGACAGAGCGGTATGCCTACGACGAGGCGGGCAACCAGACCGACGCCTCCTGGCCTGCCACGCACCCCGGCCATGAAGCCACCGGGCCGCGCACCTATACCGGCACGAGTCTTACCCGAGCCGGAAACGTCCGCTACGAACACGACGCGGCCGGCCGCATCACTCTGCGCCAGAAGACACGCCTGTCACGTAAGCCTGACACCTGGCGCTACACCTGGGACACCGAAGACCGCCTCGTCTCCGTCATCACACCGGACGGCGTCTGCTGGCGATACCTCTACGACGCGCTCGGCCGTCGCGTCGCCAAGCAGCGCCTGGCGGGTGACAACGAAACAGTCGTCGAACAGACCGACTTCACCTGGGACGGCGCCACTCTCTGCGAACAGACCACCAGCACGCCGGACTCGCCCAACCCCGTCACGCTCACCTGGGATCACGAGGGCCTGCACCCCATCGCCCAGACCGAACGCGTCACGGCCCCAGACGCGCCACAGCAGGAGATCGACTCCCGCTTCTTCGCGATCGTCACCGACCTCGTCGGAACGCCGACAGAACTCGTCGACGAAACCGGCGACATCGCCTGGCGCACCCGCTCCACTCTCTGGGGCACGACGTCCTGGGGATCCGACAGCACGGCGCACACGCCACTGCGCTTCCCCGGCCAGTACGACGACCCCGAAACCGGGCTCCACTACAACTACTTCCGATACTACGACCCCGAATCGGCTCGCTACCTCACCCCTGACCCACTCGGACTCGCTCCGGCCCCAAACCCGGTCGCCTACGTCACCAACCCGCATGCCTGGACCGATCCGCTCGGCCTGTCTCCATGCAAGACCGGCAGCGCGGAACCCTTCGGCCCGGACCCGTATGCCGGCACCAAGGAAGCCTCGAAGCTACTGCGGGAAGCCGGTGTTCCCCGCGCCTTCCGCATTCAGGTCATGCAGTCCTTCGAAGACGGCACGCTCAGTGTGCGCCGAGCTGGCGACAGCGACTACGGAATGCGCTTCTACGACAACGAGAACGCCTGGGCGCGCGGACGTTATCTGACAACGCAATGGCCGGCCACCCGAGAGGAGATCGCCGTCAAGGCGTCCTGGAATCAGTTCTCGTTCCTCAAGCAATGGAAGATTCGGCCGGGGGCACCCATCATCGAGGGCCGAGTCGGGCCCCAAGGCGTCGGGTACCCTGGCGGGGGAAAACAGACCTATGTATTGAACCCCGACAGGGACTTGCTGGAGCCATAGTGTCCGAGACAACCGCGCAAAAAGCTCTCAATGCGACCACGCAGGCCCTGTCGGGGATCGACGAGGAGCTGGAACGGCATGCCGCGGGCCAGGGCCGCGTGAGCAGCGCCAAACAGCTGGCCTCGATCCGTGAGCAGCTGACACAGATGGCGCAGCAACTCTCGTCATCGCAACTTCCGCCTAAGGCACAGCGCTTGCGCGGAGCCGGTCACGTGGTCGCTGACTCCTGGCCCTACGACAGCTCACTGGGCGTCGTGATCTTGGAAGCTGAGCAGCTCTACCTGAAGGCGTGACTCTGCGGGTGCCGGCTAATTATCCGGCCTGGTCAAGCGGCGTGTCGGTACTCGTGAAGGGTTCCGCCGAGGCGGTCTGGGCGGCGGACCTCCAGGTGGCTGATGTGTCCTGGCGCGCTGATCGGCTCGGGTAGCGGGCGGAGCGGAGCGGCGTGCTCCAACGTTCTGTGCGGTCGATGCTCGTTGTAGAAGGTCTCGAACTCGCGGAGCGCGTGTAGAAGGTGGCTCTGGTTCCAGATCAGGGTTCAGTCCAGGAGTTCGGGTCGGCAGGTCTGAATCCAGCGCTCCATGATGGAGTTCATCCGCGGCATCCGTACACCGCTTCTGACGATCCTGAGTCCGGCGTCGGCGAGCACGGCGTCGAAGGCCTGCGTGAACTTGGAGTCGCGGTCGCGGATCAAGAACCTGGATCTGCTGCCCGCGTCCTCGAGGTCTATGAGGAGATTGCGTCCGACCTGGACGACCCACTGCGCGGTGGGGTGCGCGGTTACGCCCAGGACCCGGATGCGCCGGGTGGAGTGCTCGATGACGGCAAAGACGTACAGGCGTGCCCCGGTCAGGGTGCGGGTCTCGAAGAAGTCGCACGCGAGCAGTGCGTCGGCCTGGCTGCGAAGGAAGTCGGCCCACGTCGTGCTGTGTCGTTCCGGCGCGGGCGGGACGCCGTGCTCGCGGAGGATCTCCCAGACGGTGGATGCGGCGACCTTGATGCCAGGGTCGCGAGTTCACCGTGGATCCGGCGATACCCCCATGAGGAGTTCTCACGGGCGAGGTGCAGGACCAGCGCGCGGACCGAGCGGACGGTGGGCGGGCGTCCGCG
>NZ_JBEZKJ010000190.1:0-5781 GCF_040651675.1 Streptomyces sp. NPDC048415
TTCGCACCACACACCTGGACGACTACAAGCCTTACCTGATCCGGCGCTGGAACGAAGGGTGCACCGATGCCGCCCGTCTCTTCCGGGAGATCCAGACTCAGGGCTACCCGGGGCTGCAGGAGTTCATCGACCCCCGCGACTGGATCACCTGCTACTTCCTGCCGGCCTGCACCAGATCTCAACCCCGTCGAGGGCATCTGGTCACTGCTGCGACGCAGCAGCCAGGCCAACACCGCGTTCACCGACCCTGACCACCTGATGCGCGCCCTTCGCCAGGGCCTCCGCGAGATCCAGTACCGCAGCTACCTCGTCGATGGATGTCTCGCTGAAACCGGCCTCACCTTGACGACATCACGCCAGCAAGTTCGTTAGCAGTGGATTTAGCAAATCCGCAGCTTCCTTAGCAATGACTACGAGCGGTCGGTTGTAATGGCACTTCCGTCGGCCTGCGGGTCGCCGGTTCGACACGATGGTTCGGCGGTGGCGGCGAGCAGGGCGGTGTCGTCGTCGACCCGGTCGGGGGTGTTCAGCAGCTCCAGGGCCCGTTCGGTGATCTGCTGGGGGTCGGTGCGGGCGGCGGCGGGCAGCGCGCCGCAGGTCTGGCGCAGGGCCGCCAGGCAGTCGTCCAGGGACAGCGCCCGGTTCTCCACCAGGCCGTCGGTGTATAGCAGCAGGCTGGTGCCGGGCGGAAACGCCACCTCGCGGTCGACTGGGGTGCTGCCCAGTCCCAGCGGCAGCGCCGGGGGCAGCTCCAGGTAGGCGGTGTCGGCGGCTACCAGCAGGGGCGGCAGGTGCCCGCTGGCGGCATAGCGCAGGCGGTGGCGGTGTGGGTTGTAGACCGCGTAGAGGCAGGTGGCGAAGCGTTCGGTGGCGAGCGACTGCAGGTAGGCGTCCAGCCTGGCCAGCACCCGGGCCGGGCCGGCGCCCTCCAGCGCGAGGCTGTGCAGGGCGGAGCGGAGTTGGCCCATAACGGTGGCGGCTTCCACGTCGTGGCCCATGACGTCGCCAATGGCCAGCCCCACGGCACCGTCGGGCAGGGCGAGCACGTCGTACCAGTCGCCGCCGACCTCGGCGCCGCGGTTGCTGGCCCGGTAGTGGGTAGCCAGGCGCACCCCGGGCACCTGGGGCAGGCGGTGGGGCAGCAGGGCGCGCTGCAGGGTCAGAGCGAGGCGGCGCTCGTTGTGGTACCGGGTGGCGTTGTCGTAGGCCAGGGCCAGGCGGTGGGCGAGGTTCTCCAGATACTTGTGTTCGACCGCGGAGTAGTCGGTGTGCCGGACCAGTACCAGGGCCCCCAGTGTCTGGTCGTGGGCGTGCAGCGGCAGGGCCAGCACGGCGGCGGGCGGCGGGTGCGGGCCGGCTGGTGCTGGGGCGGTGCCGTTGATCGCGTGGGTGGCGGCGGTGGCCAGGGCCTCGCGGGCAAGAAGGGGGGTGCCGGCGATGTACGCCGGGGGCGGCTGCGCCGGGGCGGGTGGCGCGGCGGTGAGGTGGACGCTGATCTGGTCGGCGAAGTCGGGCAGCAGGATCTGGCCGGCAGTCTGCAGTATCTGGTCCGGGTCGAGGGTTGCGGACAGCCGCAGGCCCGCGTCGGCCAGGGAGGCCAGCACGGCCAGCT
This sequence comes from Streptomyces sp. NPDC048415, assembly GCF_040651675.1. Lineage (NCBI taxonomy): Bacteria > Bacillati > Actinomycetota > Actinomycetes > Kitasatosporales > Streptomycetaceae > Streptomyces > Streptomyces sp. NPDC048415. The sequence continues at coordinate 1,613 of NZ_JBEZKJ010000190.1, forward strand.
GGTTGCGGGTCTCGGTCAGGACCTGTTCGCGCAGCCGGGACAGTTCCAATCCGGTGCGGACGCGCGCCAGCAGCTGGCGCGCGGAGAAGGGCTTGGCCAGGTAGTCGTCGGCGCCGGCGTGTCGGCCCTGCACGGATTCCTCCTCGCCGGCGCGGGCGGTGAGCAAGACGATGGGCAGGCGGGCGGTGCGCGGGTCGGCGCGCAGCGCCCGGACGAGCTCGAAGCCGTCCATGCGGGGCATCATCACGTCGCTGAGCACCAGCTCCACCGGCTGCGCCAGGGCCATCTCCAGGGCGGCCCGGCCGTCGGCGGCGAGCAGCACGTCGTAGTCGGGCTGCAGGAGCTGGGTGAGGTAGGCGCGCATGTCGGCGTTGTCGTCGACGACCAGCAGGCGGGCCCGGTGGGGGCGGTCGGTTTCGTGCGGGCCGGGGGCGTGCGGGGTGCGTGCCGCGGGGGTGGCCGCGGCGGGGACGGGGTCGGCCGCCAGCCAGCCCAGCGCCTCGTCCACATAGGCCGCGGCGCGGCCGGGCCGGCCGCCTCCGCCTTCCCTGGGGGTTTCCCCGGGGGATCCGGCGCCGGCTGCGGGCGGGTCCGGGCGGGGCCGGTGGGCGGCGGCGAAGGGGAGGTCCACGGTGACGGTGGTGCCCTGGCCGAGCCGGCTGCCCACGCCGACGGTGCCGCCGTGCGCTTCCACCAGGTCCTTCACCAGCACCAGGCCGAGGCCGCTGCCCTCGTGGGAGCGGGAGCGGGCGCCGCGGACCCGGTGGAAGCGCTCGAACAGGCGCGGCAGTTCGTCCGCTGGGATGCTGGTGCCGGTGTCGGTCACGGTCAGCCGGGCCCGGTCGCCGGCCGCGGCCACCTGCACCCGGGCGCCGCCGGTGAAGGTGAACTTCAGGGCGTTGCTGAGCAGGTTGAGGATGATCTTCTCCCACATGTCCCGGTCCAGGGACACCGGCTTGGGCAGCGGCGGGCAGTCCACCTCCAGCGTCAGCCCGGCCGCCTCGAAGGCGGAGCGGAACACCCCGGCCAGCTCGGCCGTGGCACCGGCGAGGTCGACCGGCTCGAGGGCCGGGCGCATCTGCCCGGCCTCGGCCCTGGCGACGTCCAGGAGGGTGTTGACCTGTTTCAGCAGGCGCAGGGCGCCGCGCTCGGCCAGCTCCAGCTGCTCGCGCCGCTCGGGCCGGTCCTCGTCGGCCAGGGCCTGCTGGAGCGGGCCCAGGAGCAGGGTGAGCGGGGTGCGGAACTCGTGGCTGACGTTGGCGAAGAAGGCGGTCTTGGCCCGGTCCAGCTCGGCCAGCGCCTCCGCCCGCCGGCGCTGCTCGTCGTGGGCGAGCGCGGCCGTCAGCGCCCCGGCCACGGCGGCGGCGAGCACCTCCAAAAAGTCCCGGTAGGCCCCGGCCGGCGGGAAGCAGGGGTTGACGCCCACCACCAGGACGCCCTCCACCTGGCCCGCGCAGTGCAGCGGCAGGGCCAGCGCCTGCTCGACTGGGAGCCGGGGGGCCGCGGCGTGCTGCCCGGTCGTGTTGCCGCCGGTGAGCGCAGCGGCTGGCAGCGTGGCGGGCGCACCGTCGGCGACCACCTGCGCCAGCCGGGCCGCGACCTCCGACTCGTCGGCCGCACTCAGCGAGACGGCCTCGGGCGCCGGCCGGAGCCCGGTGGAGGCCGCCGGCCGCAGCATCCCCGGCTCGGAGGCCAGGTACAGGCACTGGAACGGAATCTCCTCGGGATAGGAGCCCAGCACCTCCGCGACGACGCGGGCGACCTCGCCCGGGGTGGGCAGCCCGGCGGTGCGGGCGCCGGTCTCGCTCAGCAGGCGCAGCCGGCGCTCGCCCAGTACCCGGCCGGTGGTCTCGGTGATGATCTGCAGGACGCCGCCCGCGGTGCCGTCGTCCAGCAGCACGGGCTGGAAGGCGGAGTCGAAGTAGCACTGTTCCGGAAAGCCGTGGCGCTCCATGATGAGCGGCTCATCGGGGATCAACAGGGGCTTGCGGGTGTCGGTCACATAGTGGAAGTGGGAGCTCACGGGGTGGACCCAGACCTCGGGGAACACATCCATATAGGGCCTGCCGAGCGCCCAGGGGTGTTTGGCGCCGACAATGGGTGTGGAGCCCAGGTTGTACAGCGTGGTGAATTCGGCGCCCCAGTACAGAGCCATCCCGTGCTCAGAGGTGAGCATGAGGCGCAGGGTGTCCACCAGGGGCCCCGGCCAGGACTCGGGGGACCCGAGTGGCGTCGCCGCCCAGTCGATCCCGGCCAGAAGCTCGCCGAACGCGCCAGCCTCGGCGAACATCCGGGCCGCCGCGGTGCGCGGGTCATCGGGCCGGGGCATCGAGAAATCTTCCTCCTGGCGCCTGTGTGATCCGCCCGCGCCCTCCGAGGGCTGCCGACGGCCACTCGCTGCGGACCTCCCGGGCAGACCGGACGCCGGATCCGACGGTTCTGGCACGCTCCCGCCAGAATTGCAAGCTTAAAATATTTAAAAAGGTGATTTGCCCAGCAGTGTACGCCTGCAGCCGCACGCCGACGGCGGCGATCGTCGACTCGCAGTCCCTGTGGGCGGCCGACACCGGGGGCGCCGCCCGTGTCGGCCGGGACAGCGGGAAGAAGGTGGCGGGCCGCAAAGGGCAGGTCGTGGACTGCCTGGGCTTGCTGCTGGTCGTGCTGGTCACCGCCGCGAGCGTCCAGGACCGGAATGCCGCGATGCCGCTGCTGCAGCGACTGCGTGAACTCCACCGCAGGATCACATGCCCACGCGTGATCCAGACCTCACCGTAGTCCAGCGGCTTCCACAATGACAGCACGTCAGCCCCACCAGTGAGGTCGCATTCCCGGGCGCCAACTGCCTAGCTTCAGGTGGTACTTGTCCTGCGCGCAGGCTCGTCAGTATCACGGCGTCTGGCCTCCAGGCTGACGCCCAACCGGCGTTCACCCCGCCGGCGGCTCCATGGAGCGAAGAGGGGGCGACGCCAGGTCCCGTGAGTGAAGTGCACTCGCCATCCGTGATCGACATGGCGCTGGACTTCATCTCGTGGACAGCTCAACAGCGCATAACCGAAGTGGGACGGGTTCCGGGCCCTGCTCGCCGTCGACGCGGGCCGAGTGGTGCTGCGCTCCAGACGCGGCACCGAGATGGCGCCGGCGTTTCCGGAGATCGTGGCCGGGGCCGCGCAGCTGCCGGACGCGACCGCGATGGACGGCGTTATGTGACCTGTGGGGGTGTCTCAGGCGGCGCAGCTCCCATAGACGAGACGTGAGGGGCGTCGCGGCCACGTGCCGCAGCGGCCGCTCAGAGGTGGCCGTCCAGGAACTTCCGTACCTCGGCGATGGTCATAGGCCCCGTGCCTTGCGCCACCGCCTCTCCCTCCTTCAGCAGGACGTAGGACGGGGCTCCGGTGATCCCGTATCGCTCGGTTGCGGCCGGACAACGCGTGATGTCGGTGCGGACGGCCGTCAGGCGGCCCGTGTAGTCGTCGGCGATGCCACCCATGACGAGGTCCATCACCCGGCAGGGCTCGATTGCCTTGGGCCATGTCCCGGTGAAGTATGCGAGGACCGGAACTCCGCTCATCCCGAGGATGAAATTGAACTCCGCGTCCTCACGGGGTCGGTGAACCCGCTTCGCCATGGAAGCTCCTGACCTCACGTTCCGTCATTCCATCCCCCATCATCCCTCGCGCGGTGTGCCAGGCCGGCCCGGTCGGTCGTCCGGCTGACCTGTCGGAAGGGAGGCACGGGGCCATCGCAGAACCACGGTGGTCCCCGGCGCGAGCGGCCCGGCCCCCGCCCCTGGTGACCCGGCCTGGCCGCCCCGCCGGTCACCCAGCTGCAGCCCGCCGCGCGCCCGTGGGTCAGCTCGTGCCAGGACAGCGCCCTCCACGACGACATGAAAGCTGTTTTCCAGGGCATAGCGGCCCAGATCACCGACCAGATGCTCGATGAGCGCGTCGACGAGCGGGCCGGTGCGCATCGTCCACCGGATCCAGTCGAGCCGTATCCGCTACCGGGCTTCTCAGAGACAGCGCCCCCGATGGGCTTCCCGAGGCCTTGTCTGGTCTTCACATCAACCGTTCCTAAAGACTGAGCGGGAGTGAGTCCTGTTGCCAGAACCCATGCTCAGCCGAACGCCCCGAGCGGTTTTGGGCGTTCTGGTTCCCCGCGTTCGCTCCGCG
>NZ_JBEZKJ010000191.1:0-5592 GCF_040651675.1 Streptomyces sp. NPDC048415
ACCCCGCCCCCACGTTCCCGGACCACGGACACGATCCGTTGATGCCGGACGCGGAGCGAACGCGGGGAACCAGAACGCCCAAAACCGCTCGGGGCGTTCGGCTGAGCATGGGTTCTGGCAACAGGACTCACTCCCGCTCAGTCTCTAGGAACGGTTCCCGCCCGCGTCCGAGGATCCTCGCCCTGGAGGAGCGGCTCGGGCACCGGCTGCCGCCCTCCTACCGGACGTTCCTGACGGTGAGCGACGGCTGGCGGCACGCGGGCGGCTTCGTCTGGCTGCTCGCCGGTATCGACGGGGTCCGGTGGCACGAGGACGCGGCGGGCCTGGCCGAGTACTACCGCGAGGATCTGGGCGACGACGCCACGTTCGAGGAGGCGCTGGTCGCCGGGATGTGGGAGCGGGCGCTGCAACTGGACGTGGAGTCGGATGCCGCCTACGTCCTGCTGGACCCGGGGGACGTGGACGGCGACGGTGAATGGGCCGTGTACTGCTACGCGTCGTGGCGCGCGAGTCCTCCTGAACGGTATGCGTCGTTCCGTGCGTTCATGGAGGCGATGTACCGGGAGTTCCACATGCTGCAGGTAAGCCGCTCCGAACGCGGGGCGGTGGAGTTCGTCAACGCGACGACGCGGGCACTGGACGCGTCCGTCGAGGCCGCCCAGCTGGACGCGCTGCGCGGGCGGTACGAACGGGCCTCGGCGTCCCTGGCGGAGGCGATCGCGTACGGCAGGCCCCGGGCCACGGGGCTGCGCGACCAGATCCGCCTGCTGCTCGGGGAGACCTACATGGTGTCCTTCGACGGGCTCACGGCCGACCTGCTGTACGCGCCGGAGATCCTGCCCGTGCTGGCGGAGGAGCACGTGCGCAGCCGACGGAACGACACGTCGTGGCCCCTCGAATTGCGGGGCGCCCCGGACTCGGTGCGGGGGGCGGCGGACGAGGTTCTGCGGCAGGTCCGGGACGGCACCTTCCGCTACACCGCCGACGGCCCCTTCGGCCGTGCCGTGGAAGAGGCTCGGGAGCAGGCACGCTGGGGCGACACGGACGCGGCCTGGCACCTCCTGCGCGCCGCGCTGCCCGAGTGGCGGCCGCTGGGCCCCGACCACATTGCTCCGGTCGGCCTGTGCGCCGATCCGTTCCTCGGCCCGCTGTGCATTCCGGAGCGGGGCCGGGAACTGCTGGCCACGCCCCGAGGCGGAGAGCAGGGCGAGACTCCGGCTCCCGCGGCCGACCTGGATCCGCCGGGCCTGGCGTGGCTGGTGGAGGAGGATCCCGGCAACTTCCTGGTGTCGTACCGCTTCCTCCTCGTGGAGGGGGTGGAGCCGGCTGAGCTGCCCGGCCGTGTCGGCGCCGACGACACCGCCGTCCTGCAGGAACCGATGACCCTGTGGGAGTCGCGCAGGCGTTCCCACGCCATCCGGAATGACTCGACGTGGGAGGACGAGGCGCTGACCGCCGTCGGCCGGGCGGGCCCCGGCTGGAGCTTCGCCTTCGAGCCGCGGCCGGGCGGGAGCTTCGACGAGCAGCGGTTCGTCTCCCCGGGCATCGCCGCTTCCCGGGGCACCCGCGCGGTGACGGTGTGGAGCGAGCCGGGCGACGCACACCGCCCCGGTGTCTTCCATCTGTCCGTCGCGGAGAACGGCGAGGAGCGGTACGCGTTCACGGTCCGGGGGACCGCGGTCAGCAGACGGGGGCGCGTGCCGGGCGTGTTGGACCCGGACCGTCTCTTCCCGCCGGACGAACCGCACGACGAGCGGCAGGGCGAGCGCCGTGCCCTGGAGGCTCTCGCGGCCGAGTTCGGCGTCCGGCTGCCACAGTTCGCCCTCACCCGCGGACGTCTGCACTGCTTCCGCACCCGGTCCTGGAGCCGGCCCCCGGCCCCGGGCGAGGTCTACATGACCCTCCGCGTGTCGCTGCAGCGGCCATAGCGGCTAGGGGAGAAGACGCGCCGCGGGGCGATAGGGCTCGGCATCGTGCTTTCCGACCTGCACGGGTTCGTCCGGCTCGATCGGGCACTTGCCCCATACGACCAGCGGGTGGACGCCGAAGGCCACGTCGGCACCGAGCAGTTGCGCGCGCAGGCCGGGTTCTTGGGGGCTGCTCGGCCGCCGCGCCTTCGTCGCGCTGGGCGGCCGCGCCTACGTGGACGCCGTCACCGCTGTGCGGCCGGGCACCCTGCACCCCCTGGACGGATGCCGCGGAATCGGCGAGCGGGCTCCCGTCTCGCCCGCCTGCCTGCGGCCGACAACCCGCTCCGCCTCGCCCGAGACGCGGCGACCTTCCCAGCGCCGGCATCGCCCGGCTAAAGCGTGGTGCAGAAGGCCGTGAGCAGGGCATCTCCCTTGTACGGCTGGGATGGTGAGGCTGAACGGATGTGGGTGGAGACGTTCACCGGACTGGGGATCGAGCAGTTCGGCCGTCTGCGGAAGGCGCTGCGGGAACGCGGCGGCGAAGGCTGTGCGTGGCGGTTTCCGCTGGCCGAACGGGTGCTGCTGGTGGCCGTCTGCTACCGCACCGACCCTCACCGTGCGGCAGCTCGCGCCGCCGTTCGGCATATCGTCGGCCACCGGGTGCCGGGTGATCCAGCGCATCGGCCCGCTGCTCGCGCTCGAGCCTGTCGGGCCCCGCAGGACTCGATCCACATCTCGATCCACATCGGATCAGATGCTGGGATGATCCCTTTCTCCCGTTTTCCCTCTCGCCCGTCGCGGATGCCCGAGCTACCCCCAGCCAGCCCGTTCGGCCTAGGGCGGCAGGTGACGGAGGTTCAGCTTTCCTAGCCTGATGATGTGACCAGTCAGTGGGGCAGGAGACGTTTCCTCGGTACGGCGGCGGGTGCGGGAGCGAGTGTGGTGAGTGCCGGGTGCTCGACGGCAGGATGGGGCGGTGCCTCGCCCTCCGGGCATCCGTCCGTGGCCGAGAACCACCGCCCCGGATATGCCGACTGGGCCGTAGGCAACCGGGGTGGGGATCGGGCCGTGGAAGGGTATGCCGACCGGGTGAGTGTGGCTCCGGGCGAATCGTTCGTCCTGTTTGTGTCGGCCCCTACCGGATGGTTCCGAGCGGAGGCATTCCGTATGGGCTGGTACGGCGGCGCGCTGGCGCGCCGAGTCTGGAGCTCCGGGCGGTTGCCGGTCCGTGAGCAGCCGATGCCGGGCGCGCGGGGCACGACGCGCACGGTGGCCGCGGCCTGGGGCCCGAGCACGCGCGTTTCCACTCGGGGGTGGCCGGAGGGGGCGTACCTGATCAGGCTCACCGCCGCCTCCGGCGAACAGCGTCACGTGCCGGTCACCGTTCGGTCCCGTACCACGGCGGGCCGGGTGGTGTTGGTGAACGCGGTCGCGACGTGGCAGGCGTACAACACGTGGGGTGGGCACAGCCTGTACCACGGGCCCGGCGGTAAGGGCGATGACGCGGGCCGGTCGCTGGCCGTCAGCTGCGACCGTCCCTACGACCGCGACGGGGCACCGCTGTTCCTGACCTACGAGCAGCCCGTCATCGCCCTGGCGGAACGGATCGGCCTGCCGCTGGCGTACGTGACGAGCATGGATCTCGACCGCGAATTCGGGCTGCTGGACGGTGCCCGCGCGGTGATCTCACTGGGCCACGACGAGTACTGGACTCCGGCGATGCGCGAGAGGATCACGGCGGCCCGGGACGCGGGCACCAACATCGCGTTTCTCGGCGCGAATGCCTGCTTCCGACGTATCCGCCTGGAGTCCACCGCGCGCGGTGACCGGCGCCTGGTGGTCTGCTACAAGTCCGACTGGACCCACGACCCGGCATACGGCAAGGACGACGCCGCCGTCACCACCGACTGGCGCGAACCCCCGCACGCCCGTCCGGAGAACTCCCTGACCGGCACCCTCTACGAGTCGAACCCGACGAGCGCCGACTACACCGTCACCGAGCCCGGCCACTGGCTGTTCAGCGGCACCGGTGTCACCCGCGGCAGCCGTTTCCCCCACCTGGTCGGCACCGAGTACGACCGGGTGACCGGCGATCCGTCCACCCCCCGCCCGATCGAGGTCATCGCCCACTCTCCCCTGGTCTGCCGCGGCGTGCGCAGCTTCTCGGACTCCGCCTATTACACCGCTCCCGGTGGCGCCGGAGTGTTCGCGACCGGCACCATGCGCTGGGTGGAGTCGCTCAACGGCGACGGCGCCCATGGCATCGCGCCGGCTACCGCCGGTTTCACCCGCCGGGTCACCGAGAACCTGCTGCGCGTTTTCGCCGCCGGGCCTGCCGGGCGACGTCACCCTGCCCGGGACAATCTTGCGGAACACCACCCCTATGCGGGCGATCCGGTGTGGACCCATCAGCAGCTGTGGTGAACCACTGGGGGCCACCACGGTGTCCGTGGTGGTCTGGTGGTGGGGGTTCGGTTCGGTGTGTGGGGCGGTATCCGGGAGGGTTCCGGGTGGGTTGCGGTGTGGTGGGGGCGCTTGTCATGTCGGGGTGGTTTGGGGTTGCTGTGGGTTTCGGGGTGGCTTATAGCGTGTGTGTCGGTGTGGGTCAAGTCACGACTTGTAGTCGCGTGACGGGGTGGGGTGGGGCGGGCCTAATGGAGGTATCGGTTCATCCGCCGCAGTGATTCGGTTCGCTCGGTGGGCGGGGTTTCCGGTCTTCGGGCTGGTGGACCGTCCGGGAGAGGCTTTTCCGGATCCTGGTATCCCGTTCCCTTCCCTTCCTTTTCTTCTTTTCGGAGGATTCTCATGGCTCGCTCTTCCCGTACGCGTCGTCTGGTGATGTTCGGTGCTTCGTCCGCGCTGGCGGCTGGGGGCGCGTTGATTCCCACGGGTGCGTTCGCGGCGCCGCAGCATGCCGGCTCGGTGGTGTCGATGGCGCCGGAGCAGGGTTCGCACCATGGGGACTGGAAGCACAAGGGTGGCGGGCGTGGTGGTTCCGGTCATGGTTCGGGTCATGGTTCGGGGCGTGGCGGCGGGGTCGTTGTGGTCATCAACAACACGAACACGAATACCAATACGAATACGAGCGGCAACAACAGTGGTAATGGGAGCGGGAACGGTAATGGCAGCGGTGCCGGCAGCGGGAACGGTAACGGCAGTGGTGGTGGCAGTGGGACCGGCAACGGGAACACTGGTGTCGCGGGTCCGGGTGCGGGGGGCTGAACCGGACCCCTGTGAGGGGTGAGCGGTAAGGCAGCAAAGTAGTTCTCATCTGGCTGGATGGCGTGGTCCACAGGACCTGGCTGTCCGGCCAGATGTGCGTGTGCCCGCGGAGAGGTTAATAGGGGCGGGGTGCGCGTGCGTGTCCGGCGCCTGTCCGTGCCGGTCTGCCGTCCTTTGGTGAGGACGGTCTTCTTTTTTGGCCGCTGTCGGCCGGGGCGGGAGAACTCTCCCTCGTGTCCGGGGGGTGGGGGAGGGGCCGGGGGGCCGGGACTGTCTTCTTTGGGGGAGTGAGTGAAGGATCCGGTGGCGGTCGTGGGTGCGCGGGGATCGGGATGGTTGGCGGCACGCGCTGCGGACCCGGCATGTTTTTTGCTGCGCATGCCGGCTGGTTTTATGCCGCGAAAATGCCGGTGGCGGGGTGTGGCGAGTCGTGGTCATGAGCGTTCACCGTCCCTCTTCG
>NZ_JBEZKJ010000192.1:0-5118 GCF_040651675.1 Streptomyces sp. NPDC048415
GACGGCGACGGCGACGGCGACGGCGACGGCGACGGCGACGGCGACGGCGACGGCGACGGCGAGCATGCCGTCAACAACGGCCCCCAGCCGAAGGCAGACGCGTGCGAAACGCATGACCCGCACGCCCCCGAGATCCGAGTTCTCGGCCCGGTCCAGGTGGACGGCGTGGACCACACCGGCCACGGCCCCCGGATGGCACAGCTCGCAGCATTATTGTTCTTCCGGCCCGGGCGCAGCGCAGATGTCCTGTGCTCAGGCATGGACCCCATCAGCCCCTGGTCGACGAGCACCCTCAACGCACGAATCAAGGACCTGCGCAGCTCGCTGGGCAGCGATCCCGCCGGCAGCCTCTACGTGCCCCGCCGCAGATCCGGCGAGGACCCCTACCGGCTCTCCGACAGCGTGCGCTGCGACTGGAACCGCTTCCTGCAACTCGTCGAACACGCCCTGCCCCAAGGACCAGCCGGCCTGCCCGAACTGGAGAAGGCCCTCACCCTGGTGCGAGGCAAACCGTTCGGGGGCAAGCCCCTGCCCTGGGCCGAGCCCCACCAGCAGGAAATGATCACACGCATCACCGACGTGACACACACAGTCGCCACCTACCGCACCCCCGCAGGACCCCACCACGACCTCACCGCCGCCCGCCACGCCGTCGCCACCGGCCTCGACGTCGACGACACGGCGGAGCTGCTGTATCGGGACTGGCTCCGGATCGAGCATGCGGCCGGCAACCGGCAAGGACTGCACACCGCGATCACCAGGGTGCAGCAGGTCAACCGGACACTCGACTGCTCACCGGAGATCGAGACCACGCAACTCATCAACGAGCTCCTCAACAGCCCACGTCCGGCGGTGCGCAAGGCGCTCTAGGCCGTTTCGTTCGGATCACCAAGCCGACTACATGATGCTGCCGCGCCACCGGTTGCGGCGGGTCATGCACTGCTTGTCGCTTTGGGCTGCTGGTAGTTCTCGCGATCGGGCACGTGTGTGGCTCACCAAGGTGATCCGGATGACCGAAGCCGCCGGAAGGAGCGGGCGACGGCCGATGAGTTTCTCCATGATCCACAGTCATAGATCATGATTGGTGCACCGCAGCCACGAGCGTGGTCGAAGCGTGCACCGACCGAAACCCGCTGAGAACCAGATACGAGACACCGAGGAACCCCAGATGCGCACCCTGATCAGCTCCGCCTTCATCTCCCTCGACGGCGTCGTGGAGGCCCCGGGCGGCGAGCCCGGATACCGGAACTCGGGCTGGACCTTCAAGGACGTCGAGTTCCTCCCCGAGGCATTCGAGATCAAGGGCCAGGAGCAGAAGGAAGCCACCGCGATATTGATGGGCCGGACCAGCTACGAGGCCTTCAGCCCCGTGTGGCCCGACATGGAGGACTTCGCCGACTACAAGGCGATGCCGAAGTACGTCGTCTCCACCACCCTCGCCGAGGACGACCTGGTCTCGAACTGGGGCGAGACGGCGATCCTGCGTTCGCTCGACGAGGTCGCCGCGCTGAAGGAGACCGAGGGCGGCCCGATCATCGTCCACGGCAGCGCCACCCTGAACCAGGCCCTTTCGGACGCCGGCCTGATCGACCGTTACCACCTGCTCGTCTTCCCGCTCCTCCTCGGCGCGGGCAAGCGGCTCTTCAGCGCCACCGACAAGGACACCCAGAAGCTGAAGCTCGTCGAGCACGAGGTCTACCCCAACGGCCTGCAGAAGAACGTCTTCGACGTCGTCCGCTGACAAAGCTCCCGCACTCACCCTGCCGTCGCGTCCCCGGACATGGCACTCTCGGAACTACCTGTTCGGCGGGCGTTGGCTCACCGCGCGGACCAGAGGAAGATGCCTGCGATGTGAAGCTGTCCGGCGGTGAGAACGAAGGTCAGGGGGCGGCAGTCGCCGTCGGCTGCGAGATGAACTTTCGTGGTCAGCCCGCCCCGAGACCGGCTGATGGCGTGGTCGTCCGGCTCGCCGGCGTGCTGGTGAGCGCGCACGATCGTGGAGTCCCACCGAGACAGCCCAGATCAGATCCCCGTCAGCGTCGGCCTGGGCCATCAGCGCGGCGAACACGCGCTCCCAGGTGCCGTCCACGGCCCACATCCGCAGCCGGTTGCAGACGCCCCTCCAGTTGCCGTACTTGTCAGGCAGGTACACCCACTGCGCCCCGGTCTGAAACTTCCAGGCGATCGCATCGATTACTTCCCGGTGATCCCGCCACCGGCCACCCCGCTTCGGCGTCCGGTCCGGTAGTAACGGCTCGATCCGCGCCCACTGCGCGTCAGTCAACGGCACATCTGGGCCAACGATCAGATGATCCGAACGAAACGGCCTAGCTGACCGGTGCGCAGCTGCGCAGCACGACGCTACCGGCTGGAGGCGACGTCTCGGGCTGCGGAGGCGAGCAGTTCACTGATGGCCGCCTCGTTCGAGGCGGGAGGCCGCGTACGCCACTGCTGCAGCGTTCCCCGAACGGTCTGCGCAACTGCCTGGACGTGCTGCACCAGGTCGTCGTCCAACGCTGTCAGATCCCCGGTATCGGTGCGGCCCGTGATGACGATGGGCCCGGCAAGCGGGGTACAGGGCCATGCCACGCCAGGCACTCGCCACGGCCCACGCGGCCAGATTTTGCGGGAGCCCTATCCCCCGGCCGTTGCCGTGCATGTGCACAACGGCCCGCCGGTGGTACACCCCCTGGTCAACGGAGTCGGGGGATCCCACGTGCTCCCGGATCGCGCAATACGCGCCGGACTCGGGCAGGTTGACGTCCGTGACCGTGGCGGCCGGGTCGATGCGCAGTGCTCGCACGGGTACTCCTCATCGGTTCAAGGGCGGGGCTGCCCGGTGCCCAGGGGCGCGGTGCGCAGGGGTGCGGTGCGCAGGGGTGCGGTGCGCAGGGGCGCGCAGTGATCAAGCTGGCTGCGCAATACACCGCCGCCCAGGGGTTTCTGCTGACTGCGCATCCTGTTGGGCCTGATGGGATGCTGGATGCGCAACCGGTGCGCGGTCGCGGCTCTACTGCTGCGCGTCGGCGTGATGGCGGATGAGGGCCTGCCAGCGCCGCTCGAAGTCGGCGTCATTCTCGGTGATGTAGTCGGTGGTGACGGGCTTGTTGTACTGGGCGGTGATCCCGCGGACTGCGCACTCCTGCGCAACGGCGTCCGCCGCAGGCCTTTCGTTGCGGATCCGGTATTCGGCCCAGACGTTGTAGACGCGGGACGGCAGGAAGTAGCGGCGCAGGTTGGCAGGACTGACCGGCTTCCCACCTCGGCCGTGCATACCCTGCGCCGCAAGACAGGCAGACAGCTGCTCGGCCGTCGGCTCATCGCCGTACTCGGTCTGATATCCCCTCCACGCCACGTAGTAGCGGTCGACGGTCGTCAGGGCAACGCGCTCCCCCGCTGAGCCGTCCGGCCCTGGCGGCGGGTCATCGATGGCGGCGTTCACCCGGCGGATGCGCCTCTCCTTGGCGGCCTGCGCACCCGCGCCAGCGGACGCCGCCCCGGCGTCCTCCTCCTGCGCCAGGGCCGCGTCAGCGGCCCGCTCACCGGGACCGGCGAAAGCCTCCTCAGCGGGCGGTCCGGTGCTGGCGAACTCACGCTCCCGGAAGGCTGCGATCAAGTCCGCCACGTCCTCGCTACTGACGGGCCGGCCGCCGGCGCCCGTGATGCCGTCCCGCTCGTAGACGTACGCCGCGAGGGCAGCCGCGCCGGGATACGTCCCGCGCTCCTGCTCATAGATGCGCCAGGCGCTGGAGAAGTAGTCGTCCCACTGGTCGGCCGGTTCCGCCGCGTCGGAGTCTGCGGGCCCCTGGCGGTGGAGCGCATAGCGCGCCTGGAGGACCTGGAGCAGGGGCTGCGCCTGGTCCTCGGAGAGCGGGCCGCCGGATCCCGTGGAGATGCCGTAGGTGTCGCGAAGCCAGAGAGCCCACTGCGCCGGGGTCGGCTCGATCTGGAACTCGGCGATGAACGCCCGGTAGGCCTCGGCGAACCGCTCAGCGGTCTCCTCGGCCGATTCCTGCCGATCTTGTAGCTGCTCTGGCATGGCAGTGGAGACCGGGGCCTGGACCGGTTGCGGCTCCGCACTGTCCAGCTCAGCCGCTGTCGGCTCGTGCTCTGCCATGGCCTCGAGCCCGGACCCTTCGGGCTGGGCGGGGGCGGAGACCCGCTCGCGAGTGAACAGGATCGGCGCCTCGATGCCGGCGGCGGCAAGACCCGCGGGCGCGGTCTTGGCGAGCGGGACGCCATACCGCGCCAGCCGCAGAGGCATCACCGCCTCGACGGGCGCCCTGCGCCGCCATGCACGACCGAAGCGGGAACGCAGGCTCGCCCGGTAGACCAGGCGCTCCTGCTCGAGCTTGATGACCTGCTCATAGGAACGCAGCTCCCACAGCTTCATGCGCCGCCACAAGAGGAAGGTCGGGACCGGGGAGAGCATCCAGCGCGTCAGGCGGACGCCCTCCATGTGCCTGTCGGCCGTGATGTCCGCGATCCGGCCGATCGCATGCCGGGCGGCCTCGACGGAGACGACGAAAAGCACGGGGATGACGGCGTGCATCCCGACGCCGAGCGGGTCCGGCCAGGCCGCCGCACCGTTGAACGCGATCGTCGCCGCCGTCAGCAGCCACGCCGTCTGACGCAGCAGCGGGAACGGGATCCTGACCCAGGTCAGCAGCAGGTCCAGGGCGAGCAGCACACAGATACCCGCGTCGATACCGACCGGGAAGACGTACGCGAAGTCCCCAAACCCCTTCTTGAGAGCAAGCTCACGGACCGCCGCGTACGAACCCGCAAAACCGATACCCGCGACGGACAGCACACCAGCCACGACCAGCCCAACCAACAACCGCTGCACCCGCGTCAACCGACGACGCTCCCCCACACTCCCCCGCCCCCCCCACACACCCCCACACCAGGCCAGTACCCAGCCCCACAACACGCAACACGACACCCTCCCCCACAACAACACCCCTAAACCCGTACCGCCCGGCGATGCACACTGCTCACACAAACCAACCCCTGCACCAACCAATGCCGCGTAGTTAGCGTGTGACACGATCCGTCAAATTGGGGGAGATCCAGCTTTGTTCGAGCATGTACGTGCCTCTGCCGACCTTGCGGATC
>NZ_JBEZKJ010000193.1:0-4637 GCF_040651675.1 Streptomyces sp. NPDC048415
GTACCGGCGTCCGGGTTGGCGTCGATCGCGAGGATCTTGTCCTGGCGCTCACTGGCGAGTGTCGCGCCGAGCGCGGTGGTCGTGGTCGTCTTGCCGACGCCGCCCTTGAGGCTGATCACGGCGATCCGGTAGCACGACAGCACGGGCGTGCGGATCAGGTCCAGCTTCCGCTGCCGCTCGGCCTCCTCCTTCTTCCCGCCGAGCTTGAACCGGCCACCGCCCGCCGTGGGCCGGCCGCTCTTCGCCTTCTGCTTCTTGTTGTTGAGCAGCCGGTCGGAGGAGAGCTCCACCGCCGCGGTGTACCCCAGAGGGGCGGCACCGGGGTTGGTGGGCTGACGCTGGTCGTGCTGCACGGGCTGCGGCCAGGCCGATCCGGTACGAGGGTCGACCGGGGCGGCGGGCTGCGGTTGAGCCTGCTGCGGGTACGGCGGAGCCACCTGCGCCGACGGGAGGGGCGGCTGCGCCGGGCCGGGCGCCGCCGACTGCGGGGGAGCCGGGGGCTGCTGGGGGAAGCCGTAACCGGGCTGCGGCGTGGGGGCGTTGGGCGCCTGCGGTGGAAAGCCGTAACCGGGCCCGGGTGCGGGCGAGTTGGGGGACGACTGCTCCGGCGCCGGGGGGCTTTGCTGGGGGAAGCCGTAACCCGGGGGTTGGGCGGGGGCCTGGGTAGTTGGGGCCGGCGTCGGGGCCGGGGCGCTGGGCTGTGGGAATCCGTAGCCGCTCTGCGGGGCGGGGTTGGGGGCAGGGGCAGGGGCAGCGGCAGGGGGGCTGGATTGCGGGAATCCGTAGCTTCCTTGCTGCGGCTGCGGCTGCGGCTGCGGCTGCGGTTGCGGCTGCGGCTGCGGCTGCGCCGGGGCCGGGGTGCCGGGCTGCGGGAAGCCGTAGCCGCCGGGCGTGGTGGGGCTTGAGGCAGGAGCGCTCGGCTGCGGGAATCCGTAGCTTCCCTGCTGCGGCTGGGCCGGGGCGGGGGGAGTCGCGGGCTGAGCCTGAGAGGGAGCCGGGACGGGGTTCTCGACGGCGGGCGGAGGCACCGGTACGGGCCCCTGTACCGAACCCGTCGAGACGGGCGCGCCGGGGGAGGAGGGCCACGCCGCAGGAGCGGGCTGCGGCGCCGGGGCCTGGAAGGGCTGACCGGGCGCCGGTGCGGGCGCGGGGGTCTGGAAGGGCTGACCGGGCGCCGGTGCGGGCGCGGGGGTCTGGAAGGGCTGACCGGGCGCCGGTGCGGGCGCGGGGGTCTGGAACGGCTGACCGGGCGCCGGTGCGGGCGCCGGGGGCTGGAACGGCTGACCTGGCCCCGGGATGGGCGGCTGAGCCTGCGGCGGCACCGGCGCCTGCACCGGCTCCACCGTCGCGGGCTCCGTGGACGCGGGCCACTGGGCGGCGGGAGCGGGCGCCGCCGGCTGATACGCGGGCGGCAACGGCGGCAGCCCACCCTGCGGCAGCGGCGGCGGAGCCCAGGCGGGTGGCGCGTCCTGGACGACCTCCGGCTCATCCGACCCGGCCTCGGGCACCACGTCCTGAGGCTCGTCGTGCCGGGGCGCGGCATCCTCCGGTTCCGCCTGCAGCGAGTCGAGGTGCGGAGGCACCGTGTCGTGGACGTCGTCCTGCGGCGCGGCGTCGCCAGCCTCGGCGGCCTCGTCGTCCGCCTCGTCGTCCGCGCCGCCGTCCGCGACGACGCGCAGCTCCACGACCTCGGCGACACTCTCCTCCTCGGAGGCATCGCTCACATCGTCAGCGGATTCCGCACCGGAGGACGCCACTTCGGCCTCGGCCGCCGCTGCCTCCTCTTCTCCGTGTACGTCGACGTGTACGTCGACCCCGCCGGAGGAAGCCTCCAGGGACTGGTACTGGGCCACGGGATCAGGCACGGCCACGGGCTCGATCGGGGCCTCGCCCTCGATCTCAGCCGGAGCTTCAGCCTCGGCCTCCACCTCAGCCCCCGGCCCGCCCTCCTCCGACGCCGCAGCCGCCCGCTCCACGATCTCCCGCTTCAGCGCGACAGCGGAGATCCGCATGGTCGCGCCACTCTCGAGATCCCCGTTCCCGGACTCAGCCAGGTCGGAAGAGGCGACGGGCGCGACCGGGGGAGCAGGAGGAGCCGGAGGCGTCCACTTGGCCTGGAACCCACCCACGGGAAGGTTCGGCAGGGCCGTCGGGCTACCGGCGTCGGCGACAGGCACCCCCAAAACCGAACCCGCGGAAGGTGCCGAACCCTCGGAACCCGCCGAACTCTCCGAGTCCACCGGAGCCTCCGAGTCCACCGGAGCCTCCGCGGCCTCCGCAGCCGCCCCCGCTTCCGGGGCCCCGACTCCCGAGTCCGCCGAGTCCGCCGAATCCCCCGAATCCACCGAGTCGGCTGAATCGGCCGAATCCCCCGAACTCCCCGACGCGTTCTGCGTGTACCAGGCGGGCGGCGCGTAGTCGATGGTGAACTCGCCCGTCGTCTCGACGGCGGACTCCGCGTCGGACTGGTCATCGCCGGGTGTGGCCCAGCCCCCGCGGATCCCGTCCCGATCGCTGTTCACAGTTCCTCCTGGTGTGGTCGAGCACCCTCAAGCCGTGCCGGGGCGACCGTCTTCTTGTCGTCCGTAGACGCTCGTAGTCGTCCGATATGCGTTCGAGGTCGTCCGAATTCACCCGGCTCCCCCTGGGGCGCGGGCGACCCGTCCACGGGTTCCCGCGTCGCGCCGCGGTCCCAGCCTAATCACCATGACTGTCACTGGGGCAGGCCTGTCCACCCCACCGCGGCCGCCCGCTACGTCACACCCTGCCCGCAAGTGGCCTACCCACGCTCACTATTGAGCACCAAACCGGACAAACGAAGCCAACGGCGCAGCCACATTGCCCCCTGCATGTACACGATCAACGGGCATGCATAGTGGGCTCGCCCCCGAAACCGGACGGCTCTCACTGAAAGGACCTCTCCGCGTGAGCTTCGGCCCGCCCCCCTCCCCTTACACCCAATCCGCGTTGACGGCGGACACCGAGCGACGAAGGCGTCGTACGAAACTGTTCGGCGCCGTGGCCGCCGTACTCGTCGTCGTCCTGTGCGCGGGCGGATGGCTCCTGATGTACGCGACCGGCGACGGCACCCCGGCGGACGCCAAGCCGTCGGCCGCCCCGCAGGCCCCGGACGAGATCAGGGAGACGGTCGAGAAGATCCCGAGCCCGCCCGAGGGCGAACTCGTCATCGACTACAGCGAGGAGAAGTTCAAGGACGACGAGACCCGGTACGCCCCCGGCACCTGGGCGACCGACAAGATCTTCGCCAAGGGCATCAAGAACACCCTCACGGGGTTCAAGTTCGGCCAGGACGACAGTGCGTGGACCCTCGAACTGGACGGCCACATCTGCGCCACCACCCGGCACGTCACCGCGGACGGTCGTACCGCCGTCGTCGTCCAGCCCGGCAAGCGCAAGGGCACCAAGGACGCGGGCATCTGCGACGAAGTGGTCTTCGTCGACCTCGACACCGGCAAGAAGCTGTGGACGGCGACGATGCCCGACGCGAAGACCGCGTACGTCACGAACACGAATCTGACCATGACGCGCGGCACGGTCGCGGTGGCGTGGGGCAACGGCTCCGTGGCCTACGACATGAGCGACGGCAAGCAGCTGTGGAAGAGCACCAGCGTCTCCACATGCGAGGACACCGGCTTCGCGGGGGGCCGCAGCCTGCTCGTCCTGCTCCGCTGCGGAGAGGAGTCCACGCACGCGTACCGGGTGCAGAAGCTCGATCCCCGCACCGGCAAGCCGCGGTGGACGTACAACCTCAAGGAAGGCCTCTCGGGTGTCTTCCTTCCCTCCTCCGACCCGCCGGTGCTCGCCGTCGGGGCGGGGGACTACGGCGTCACCGACCTGATCACCCTCGACGACCAGGGCCGGTACAGCGCCACGATCTCCATGAAGGGTGGCCGCTTCGACCCTATGTGCGGAAGTTCGTTCGACGGCTCGGACTACTTCGGGATGATGGAGAACTGCTACGCGATGGTCGTGGGGCAGCACGCGCTCTTCGTCGCCAGCAAGGCGGATGGCGACGTCGACCAGGCGGAGAACTGGATCACGGCCTTCGACGTGAAGACGGGCAAGGCCCTGCGGAAGTTCGACGGACGTCCCCTGCAGCCGCTCTGGCCCGTGAAGATGAGCGGGGACGACCTCCTGGTCTACCGGCCGAGCTCCGACAACGTCGGGCCCGCCGCCATCGTGAGCATCGACCCCACCACCGGCAAGCAGACGCCGTTCCTCTTCTTCAACCTGCCGGACGACTCCACCCGCATGGAAACCCCCGAGTGGTCCGACATCCTCGTCGAACACGGAAGGGCCTTCTTCTCGCCCCGCCAGCTGACGCCGTCCGCCAAGTACCCCGACGACCCGGTACCGGCCGCGGTGGGAATCGGAAGCGTGCACTGAGAAGACGGCATGACAGAGGGGCGTAGATAGGCCAGGGGGAGATCACCCAGCGCCTGGGCATGCCGACGGCCGGAGAAAGGCATGTCAGGGGGGCGTAGATACGCCAGGGAGAAGGGGGAGGGCCGACGCGGAACAGCCTCGCGCCACTCGAGGGTGTTCCGTGCGACGTAGGTCAGCTCACGCATCCGTCTTCCCTCCCTTCTGAGCGAGGGCGGCCAGGTCGGCGTACC
>NZ_JBEZKJ010000194.1:0-4614 GCF_040651675.1 Streptomyces sp. NPDC048415
GGGGCGAAGCCCCCCAGACCCGGGACGGGTAGGGGCGGAGGGGGCGAAACCCCCCGCCTCAGCCCAGACGTGCCCGCAACTCCGCAACGACCCCGTCGACCGGCACCGCCGTCTGCTCCCCGGACTCCATGTCCTTGAGCTGCACCACACCCTCTGCGAGGTCCCGCTCACCGGCGACGAGGGTGTACCGGGCGCCCGAACGGTTCGCGTTCTTCATCGCACCCTTGAGCCCCTTCCCCCCGTACGAGAAGTCGGCCGCCACCCCCGCCTTGCGCAGGGAGGTGACCACACCGAACAGGACCCGTCGGGCCTCGTCCCCGAGTGGCACCGCGAACACACTGGTGGACGCGGGGAGTTCGAGCGAGATCCCCTCGGCCTCGAGGGCGAGCACCGTACGGTCCACCCCGAGCGCCCAGCCGACGGACGGCAGCGCGGGACCGCCGATCATCTCGGAGAGCCCGTCATAGCGCCCGCCGCCACCCACCGCGGACTGGGAACCGAGGCCGTCGTGGACGAACTCGAAGGTGGTGCGGGTGTAGTAGTCGAGCCCACGCACCAGCTTCGGGTCGTCCTCGAAGGAGACGCCCGCGGCCGTGATCAGCTCGCGCACCTCCTCGTGGTAGGCCTTGCACGCGTCGCACAGGTAGTCGCGGAGCAGGGGCGCGCCCACGAGCTGCTTCTGGACGTCGTCCCGCTTGTCGTCGAGGACCCGCAACGGGTTGATCTCAGCGCGGCGGAGGGTGTCCTCGTCCAGGCTCAGGCCACGCAGGAAGTCCTGGAGGGCCGCCCGGTACACGGGACGGCACTCCTTGTCGCCCAGGGAATTCAGCAGAATCCGGAAGTCGCGCAGCCCCAGCGACCGGTACGCCTGGTCCGCCAGGATGATCAGCTCGGCGTCGAGAGCCGGATCCTCGGCGCCGATCGCCTCGGCGCCGACCTGGGAGAAGTGCCGGTAACGGCCCTTCTGGGGGCGCTCGTAGCGGTAGTACGAGCCCGAGTACCAGAGCTTGACGGGGAGGTTGCCCGCCTTGTGCAGGTTGGCCTCGAGAGCCGCGCGCAGCACGGAGGCAGTGCCCTCCGGACGCAGGGCGAGCTGGTCGCCGCCCTTGGTCTCGAAGGCGTACATCTCCTTGGTCACGATGTCGGTGGACTCACCGACCCCGCGCGCGAACAGCTCGACGCTCTCGAAGCCGGGCGTCTCGATGTAGCCGTAACCGGAGTTCCGCAGCGGCGAAGCGATCGCCTCGCGCACGGCGAGGTACTTGGCGCTCTCCGGCGGAATCAGGTCGTACGTGCCCTTGGGGGCCTTGAAGGTGCTCACGGAAAGTCTCGTCACATTCCTCGTCGGGGAGCCTCAGGTGCTCCCTGGCCGGCGGCCACCTGCCGCAGATACGGGTTGGTGGCGCGCTCCTGGCCGATGGTCGTCTGGGGGCCGTGGCCGGACAGCACCACGGTCGAGTCGTCGAGCGGCAGGCACACACGGGCCAGCGAGTCGAGGATCTCGGCGTGGGAGCCGCCGGGCAGGTCGGTGCGTCCGATGGAGCCGGCGAAGAGCAGATCCCCGGAGAAGAACACGGACGGGATGTCTGATCCGTCGCGGGCTTCGGGCATCCGGAACGTCACCGACCCCTTGGTATGGCCGGGCGCGTGCGCGACGGACAGCTCCAGACCGGCCAGCTCCAGCTTGGCGCCGTCGGTCAGCGTCTTCACGTCGTCCGGCTCCCCCACGGTCAGCTCGCCCATCAGCGGCATTCCGATGGACCGGCCGAGCGCCTTCTCCGGGTCGCTCATCATGTACCGGTCCTCGGGGTGGATCCAGGCCGGTACGTTGTGCGCTCCGCACACCGGGACGACCGAGGCGACATGGTCGATGTGGCCGTGGGTGAGGATGACCGCGACGGGCCTGAGCCGATGCTTCTCGAGTGCGTCCTCGACTCCCTGGGCGGCCTGATGGCCCGGGTCGATGATCACGCACTCCTCACCCGCGGCGGGGGCGACCAGGTAACAGTTGGTCCCCCAGGCCCCGGCGGGGAACCCGGCAATGAGCACGATCGTCCTTCGTGGTGTCGTACGCGCTTTGTCTCGTACGCGGTGGGTGGCTGTGGATCAGAGCCTACCGGCGCTGCCGATTCCTCAGCGAACCCATATACGGTACGGGGCACACGCAGGCGGTCGGCTCACAAGACGCACGCGTCCCACATACGTACGAGACGCATGAGGAGAAAACCCGGTGGTCAGCCAGGAACAGCGGCGGCGTCAGCTCGCCCGGGAGAAGTTCTTGCGGCAGCAGCAGCGGCGCACGGCCGCGCGGCGCAAGACGAACGCACGCAACGCGGTGATCGCGTCGGTCCTCGGCGTGGTCGTCGTGGGCAGCGTGGTGTCGTACGCGACCGGGGTCTTCAAGGACGACGGCAAGAAGGCCAACGCGAGCGCGGAGGTGACTCCGAGCGCCACACCGACGAGCAAGGCGCCGGATCCGTGCCAGAAGGCCGCGGAGGGCAAGGTGAAGTCGCTGAGCTGGAAGAAGGAGCCGGCGCTCACCATCGACAAGTCGGCGAAGTACACGATGAACCTCGCGACGACGTGCGGCGCGATAGACATCGCGCTGAAGCCGTCGGCCGCACCGCACACGGTGAACTCGTTCAACTTCCTTGCCGGCAAGGGCTTCTTCGACCACACCAAGTGCCACCGGCTCACCACCGACGGCATCTACGTGCTGCAGTGCGGTGACCCGCAGGGCACCGGCGCCGGCGGTCCCGGCTACACGATCCCGGACGAGAACCTGAAGGACAAAAGCCTGAAGGGCAACGTGTATCCGGCGGGCACGGTCGCCATGGCCAACCAGTACAACCCCCAGACGAAGCAGGGGCGCGGCACCGGTGGCAGCCAGTTCTTCCTCGTTTACCAGGACAGTCAGCTGCCGCCCGACTACACACCGTTCGGAACGATGTCCGATGCGGGGATGAAGGTCCTGAAGAAGATCGCCGCTGCCGGTGCGCAGGCCGCCGACCCCCAGACGGGCAACACAGCACCGAATGCGACCGTTGTGATCAACAAGGCGACCATCACCAAATCCTGACCGTCAACTGGGGAATTTCGGTCGCGCGGGATGCGGACAGGCAACCGGCTGGTCGCCTATGTTGGCCGTGACGAAACTGTGGACGATGCCGGGGGAGCCGAGGCCCCTCGCAGGCATCATGTGGAGGAGGCGCTGTGAGCAGCGACCCGTGGGGCCGCGTCGATGAGACGGGGACCGTGTACGTGCGTACGGCCGACGGCGAGCAGGTCGTCGGTTCCTGGCAGGCCGGCTCCCCTGATGAGGCGCTGGCCTACTTCGAGCGCAAGTACGAGGGCCTGGTTGTCGAGATCGGCCTCCTCGAGAAGCGAGTGAAGACCACCGACCTGTCGGCGAAGGACGCCCAGGCCGCCATCGACCACATCCGCGAGCAGGTGGACGCGCACCACGCGGTCGGTGATCTGGACGCGCTGAAGAAGCGGCTGGACAAGCTCGTCGAGACGGTCGACGCGCGCCGTGAGGAGCGCAAGGTCCAGCGGGCCAAGCAGTCGGACGAGGCGCGGCACGCCAAGGAGGCGCTGGTCGTCGAGGCCGAGGAGCTGGCGCAGAGCGACCAGTGGCGGGCGGCCGGTGAGCGGCTGCGCGCGCTGGTGGACACGTGGAAGGGGCTGCCCCGGCTCGACCGCAAGTCGGACGACGAGCTGTGGCACCGCTTCTCGCACGCGCGCTCGGCGTTCTCCAAGCGCCGCAAGGCGCACTTCGCCTCGCTGGACGCGCAGCGCGAGGAGGCCCGCAAGACCAAGGAGAAGCTGGTCGCGGAGGCCGAGTCGCTGTCCGGCTCGGCGGACTGGGGTCCTACGGCGGCGCGCTATCGCGAGCTGATGGCCGACTGGAAGGCCGCGGGCCGCGCCCAGCGCGAGCACGAGGACGACCTGTGGAACCGCTTCCGCGGCGCCCAGGACGTGTTCTTCGCGGCGCGCAGCTCCGTCTTCGCCGAGCGTGACGCGGAGCAGTCGGAGAACCTGAAGCTCAAGGAGGAGCTGGCCGAGGAGGCCGAGAAGCTCCTCCCGGTGACCGACCTGAAGGCGGCCCGCGCCGCGTTCCGCTCCATCAACGAGCGCTGGGAGGCCATCGGCCACGTGCCGCGCGACACCCGCCCGAAGGTCGAGGGCCGGATGCACGCGGTGGAGCGGGCCCTGCAGGAGCAGGAGGAGGCCGAGTGGCGCCGGACCAACCCGGAGGCACGCGCGCGTGCCGAGGGTCTGACCGGTCAGCTGCAGGCCGCCGTGGACAAGCTCCAGGGCCAGATCGAGGCGGCTCGCTCCGCGGGCAACAACGCCAAGGCCGACAAGCTCCAGCGTGAGCTCGAGGGCCGTCAGGCCCTGCTGGAGCAGGCTCTCAAGGGCCTGCACGAGTTCGGCGGCTGAGCGGTGGCACAACGCTGAGGCGGCTGGTTTTCCGCTGCTACGTAGAGGGGCTCCCGTACGGGGCGTTCGGGAGCCCCACAACGTAGTGGGCCATTTAAGGGGCGGACGGAAGGCCTCGGACGGCCACCCGGCCGACGTCACCCGGTAAACCTGGTACACCCCCTCCACGCC
>NZ_JBEZKJ010000195.1:0-4529 GCF_040651675.1 Streptomyces sp. NPDC048415
ATGATCGAGATCCGCAAGCAGAACAAGGCCTTCGGCCTGGGCTCCTACACGGAACTCCAGTCCTCCAACCCGGCGGTGATCGCGTTCCTGCGCGAGTACAAGGACGACCTCGTGCTGTGCGTCCACAACTTCTCCCGCTTCGCCCAGCCCACGGAACTCGACCTGAGCGCGTTCAATGGAAGGCATCCGGTCGAGCTGATCGGCGGGGTGCGATTCCCGGCCATCGGTGAGCTGCCGTACTTGCTGACCCTCGCGGGCCACGGTTTCTACTGGTTCCGGCTCCGGAAGGACGCCGTCTAGAACCCGGGCGGCGGGGCGGTTTCCCCCGCCCCGCCCTGGGAACGCATCAGTGACACCCCGACCCCCCGGGGAAAGGACGCGACGCCATGTCGGAAGCCGCAACCCACCCTGCCACGGCCCCCGTCGCACGCCCCGAACTGCTCGCGTCCCTCGATCCACTGCTGCGGGAATGGCTGCCCCGGCAGCGCTGGTTCGCGGGAAAAGGGCGTCCGGTGACCGGATTCTCGCTGGTGGCGGTGGTGGAACTGCTGCCGCCCACCGCACCTCTGGGCCTGCTCCACCTCCTCGTGCGCGCCCATCAGCCGCTCAGCCCGACACAGGGTGCCCTGCCGCACCCCGGCGACTGCTACCAGCTGCTGATCGGCGTACGCGAGGCGTTGCCGCCGCGGCTCGCGCCCGCGCTGATCGGACATGTGGAGGAGGGGCCGCTGGCCGGGCGCACGGTGTACGAGGCGCTGTATGACCCGCGCCCCGCCGGAGTGCTCCTGGAAGCCCTGCGCACCCAGGCCCGCATCAGCGAGCTGCGCTTCGAGCGCGACCGGCACCAGGAGATCCGGGAGGACCTGGTGCCGCGGCTGGTGACGGCGGAGCAGTCCAACTCCTCGATCGTCTACGGAGATACGTTCATTCTTAAGCTGCTGCGCCGGATCGTGCCCGGAATCAATCCGGACCTGGAATTGCCGCTGACGCTGTCCAAGGAGGGCTGCGCGCGGGTACCGGCGCCGACGGCGTGGATGCTCGCCGACCTGGGCGAGGAGACGCACGTACTCGGTGTGCTGCAGCCCTTCATAAAGGGGGCGGCGGACGGCTGGGAGCTGGCGCTGCGCGAGCTGGCCAAGGGGGAGGACTTCTCCGCCGAGGCACGGGCGCTGGGCCGGGCCACCGCCGAGGTGCACATGGCGCTCGCCCGCGCGCTGCCCACGGTCACCCTGGGCCACGCGCAGATGGAGCTGCTCGTCGACGGCATGAGCGAGCGCCTGGAGGCGGCGGCGCAGGCGGTGCCCGCGCTGCGGCCGTACGCTCCAGGACTGCGGACCGCCTTCGGGGCGCTGGCCGACCTGGCCGCCGAGGGCCACACATGGACCGCGCAGCGCATCCACGGCGATCTGCATCTCGGCCAGTGCCTGCGCTCCCCCACCGGGCAGTGGACGCTCATCGACTTCGAGGGAGAGCCCTCGAAACCGCTGGCCGAGCGGCGCATGCCGCACCCCACGGCCCGGGACATCGCGGGCATGCTCCGCTCCTTCGACTACGCGGCCCACTCGCACCACCCCCTGGTACCCGGCTGGGCCGACACCTGCCGGTCCGCGTACTGCACCGGATACGCCGAGGTCACCGGCCTCGACCCGCGCACCGACCCCGTTCTGCTGCGCGCCTGCGAGACGGACAAGGCGATCTACGAAGTCCTGTACGAGGCCCGTCACCGGCCCGACTGGCTGCCGGTGCCGCTGGCGGCGGTACGCCGACTCGCCGCATCCCCGTGAACCCCTCGTTCCGTACCTGGAACGCCCTGACGTTCCGCACCTGATCCCGCCGAGGAGGCCCTGCCCGTGACGCCCCGCCCTCCGTCCGACGACAGTCCGAAGAAGTCCGGCACGAAGAAGTCGGCTGCCGCCGAGAAGACGGTGGCCAAGAAAGCGGCTGCCAAAAAGACGGTGGCCAAGAAGACGGCCGCCAAGAAGGCATCCGCGGGGCAGCCGACGGCCAAGGCAGTCAAGGCGGTCAAGGCCGCCGGCAAGAAGGTGGCCAACAAGAAGATGGCCGGCAAGGAAGCCGCCAGTAAGAAGACCGCCGTCAAGAAGCCCGCGGGGAGCACGGCCGCGAAGGTTCCCGCGCAGAAGGCCGCCGCGCGGAAGGTTCCGGCCCAGAAGGTCCCGGCGCCCGCCGCCGCCGACAGCGCCGCCCCTCCCGCCTTCGCCGGTACCGACCCCGGTGACCGCGAGCGGCTGCTCGCCGGCTCGCACCATGATCCGCACGGCGTGCTCGGGGCCCACCCGGTGCCGGGCGGTGTGGCCTTCCGTGCCTTCCGCCCGTACGCGCTCGGGGTGACCGTCGTGACGGACGACCTGCGCGCCGAGCTGCACGACGACGGGGACGGCTTCTTCTCGGCACTGCTGCCGCTGCGCGCGGTCCCGGATTCGTACCGGCTGCTCGTGGCGTACGAGGGGACAGTGCAGGAGACCGAGGACGCCTACCGTTTCCTGCCCGCGCTGGGCGAACTCGATCTGCATCTGCTCGGTGAGGGCCGGCACGAGGAGCTGTGGCGGGCGCTGGGCGCGGAGCCGATGGTGCACCAGGGCGTCGTCGGAACCCGCTTCACGGTGTGGGCCCCGAACGCGCGCGGGGTGCGCCTCGCCGGCACCTTCAACTTCTGGGACGGCACGGGATTCCCGATGCGCTCGCTCGGCTCCTCCGGGATCTGGGAGCTGTTCGTGCCCGCGATCGGCGAGGGCGAGCTCTACAAGTTCGAGATCACCCGCCCCGACGGTTCGCGCACCCTGCGCGCCGATCCGATGGCCCGGCGCACCGAGACCCCGCCCAACACCTCGTCGATCATCCACGCGTCCCACCACGAGTGGCGGGACGAGGAATGGATGGCGGGGCGGGCGGCACGTCCGGTGCATGAGGCGCCGTTCTCGGTGTACGAGGTGCACCTTCCGTCCTGGCGCCCCGGGCTGACCTACCGCCAGCTCGCCGACCAACTCCCCTCCTACGTCGCCGACTTGGGCTTCACTCATGTGGAGCTGATGCCGGTGGCCGAGCATCCCTTCGGGGGCTCGTGGGGCTACCAGGTGACCGGCTTCTACGCCCCCACCGCCCGCCTCGGCACCCCCGACGACTTCAAATACCTGATCGACGCGCTGCACCGGGCCGGCATCGGCGTCCTGATGGACTGGGTGCCGGCTCACTTCCCCCGCGACGACTGGGCACTCGCCGAGTTCGACGGACGGCCCCTGTACGAACACGCCGACCCACTGCGGGCCGCCCACCCCGACTGGGGCACCCTCGAGTTCGACTACGGACGGCGGGAAGTGCGCAACTTCCTCGTCGCCAACGCCGTCTACTGGTGCGAGGAGTTCCACATCGACGGGCTACGGGTCGACGCCGTCGCCTCGATGCTCTACCTCGACTACTCACGCGAGCCCGGCCAATGGAGTCCGAACGAGCACGGCGGCCGGGAGAACCTCGACGCGGTCGCCTTCCTCCAGGAGATGAACGCCACCGTCTACCGCCGCAATCCAGGTGTCGTCACGATCGCGGAGGAGTCCACGGCCTGGGACGGCGTCACTCGGGCCACCGATCACATCGGCCCCGGAGGCTTCGGCGGCCTGGGCTTCGGGCTGAAGTGGAACATGGGCTGGATGCACGACTCGCTCGACTACATGGCCCACGATCCGATCCACCGTAAGTATCACCACAACGAGATGACGTTCTCGATGGTGTACGCCTACAGCGAGAATTACGTGCTGCCCATCTCGCACGACGAGGTCGTGCACGGCAAGCGCTCGCTGGTCTCCAAGATGCCGGGCGACTGGTGGCAGCAGCGCGCCAATCTCCGCGCCTACCTCGGCTTCATGTGGGCCCACCCCGGCAAACAACTCCTCTTCATGGGCCAGGAATTCGCCCAGGGCGCCGAATGGTCCGAGGCCCACGGGCCCGACTGGTGGCTCCTCGACCCCGCCTACAGCGCCGAACCCGACCACCGCGGCGTCCGCGACCTGGTCCGCGACCTCAACACCCGCTACCTCCGTGAACCCGCCCTCTGGCAGCGCGATACCGACCCCGCCGGCTTCGCCTGGATCGCCGGCGACGCCGCCGAGGACAACGTCTTCGCCTTCCTCCGCCACGACACCGACGGCACACCGCTGCTCGCCCTCACCCACCTCTCCCCCGCCGTCCGCCACGGCTACCGGCTCGGCATCCCCGAGGACATCCCCGCCTGGCACGAAGTCCTCAACACCGACGCCGCCCGCTACGGCGGCAGCGACGTCCTCAACCCCGACCCCCTCAAACCCGAACCCACCGCCGCCCACGGCCGCCCCGCCAGCCTCCAGCTCACGCTGCCCCCACTGGCCACCGTCTGGCTGCGACCCGCCTGAGGCTCCTCAAACGCCGGAGGGGCTGAAACTCCTTAGCTCGTCCGGCGTTTGAGGACGAGCGCGAAGCGCGATACGGGGGTCTGGGGGCGGAGCCCCCAGGTACGGTGGGGGTCCCCCCGCTCGAGCGAA
>NZ_JBEZKJ010000196.1:0-4521 GCF_040651675.1 Streptomyces sp. NPDC048415
TCGCCCTGACCGCGGAACCCCTCGCGGTGCTGTTCGGCAGCAGCCGGACCGCGATGCACCGCACCCTTCTGAAGAACAGGAAACTGCTCGAGGCATACGGCATCGCCATCCCGCCCACGGCGACGCCACCCGTCGCCCTCGCGGCCCTCCAGGCTCGAGTCCTCGCCCAAACCAGCGAGCCCCACAACAAGATCAAGACAACGTGTTAATGATCTGCAAGCCCTTAGCCCAACTTTGGCCCCTGGCCAGGCGTGATCAAACTTCGATGGCACGAACCCGCGTCGGTCAAAGTTCGATGGCACATGATCACGGTTCGTTGACACAGGACAATCAGACCCCGTCGCGCTGACCAGCCTGAACAGTTCTAGAATCGAACGTGTGAACGATTCCGGCCCCCGCCTCGACCTGCTCCGCTTCCTGGAGCGCGTGCAGGAACGAGACCTCGCCCGGACGAGGCGCTGGATCGCGGAGGAGGAGCGGCGTGAAACCGAGCGGCGGCGCGGCGAGCAACGACGGCCGCCGGTCCCGGACTGGGTGCTCCAGCTCGGCATCGGCCAGGGCCGCCCGCCGGTCTCCGTACACACGGGGGACTGCCACATGGCGAAGGGAAGCCGGGTCAAGCCGATCACCGAGGACCAGGCACGGCGCGCCCTGTATGAGCACGTGCCGGCCTGCACGCACTGCAACCCGGACGCCATCCTCGGAGTATTGGACTAGGCACTGCGGGGCGGCTTCTTCGCCGCCTTCTTGGCGGCCTTTTTCGCCGCGGTCTTCTTCGCGGGCGCCTTCTTCGCCGTCTTCTTGGCCACCGTCTTCTTCGGCATCTCGTGGACGGTGGCGTCCTCACCGCGGGATGCCTGCGCCTTCGCCACGGACTCCTTGAGGGCGGCCATCAGGTCGACCACCTTCCCCGCCGGTGCCTCCTGCTCGGGCGGCGCAGACAGCTCTTTCCCCTCCCGCTTGGCCTCGATCAGCTTGGCGACCGCCTCGGTGTACTGGTCGGTGAACTCGGGCCCCTCGAGGTCGTCGCGGGACAGCCGCTCGATGAGGTGCTCCGCCTCGGTGATCTCGTCGTCGGTGAGCTCCACGCCCTCGGGGGCCAGCTCGGCGGGGTCGCGGATCTCGTCGTCCCACTTCATCGCATGCAGCACGATCACGTCGTCGCGCACCCGCAACATCCCCAGGCGCTCGCGGCCGGACCAGGCGAATTTGGCGACAGCGACCTTGGACGACCGCTCCAATGCCTGGCGCAGCAGCTTGTAGGGCTTTGCCGCGACCTGCCCGTCGGGCTGCAAGTAGTAGCCCTCACCGATGCGGATCGGGTCGATGCTCTGGACCGGCACGAAGGCCTGGATCTCGATGGCCTTGGCCGTCGGCAGCGGCATCTCCCGCAGCTCCTCGTCGAGCACCGGAATGATCGTGTCCTTGGTCAGTGGGTAGCCCTTCCCGATCTCCGCGTTCGAGACTTCGCGTTCCTCGACCTCGCAGTACTTCCGCACCCGCACCCGGCCCATGTCTTCGAGATGCACCTGGTGGAAGCGAATGGAGTGATCCTCGGTCGCGCTGACGACGTGAATCGAGATCGTGACCAGCCCGAAGCTGATCGCGCCTGACCAGATGATTCGGGGCATGGCAGACCCTCCGCGACGTGCCCCGAGACAGCCAGCCTATGAGTGGCGGGTACTCCTCGCGACGCGTACGCCGCGGCCGCGCCGTTCGGGCTGTGGGCCCCGGCTCGGCCGGGGCCCGCAGCGTCTTTCGTCAAGTCGCTGTCCCGGACAGCTGCTGGGCTCCATGCTCCTGACGTGGCAGTCTCACTCCGGCGCAAGCGCGAGGCCCCCCGGGGCCGGTACACACCGAATCTCTGGCCCGTTTGGATCGTGGCACCCGTGGCGCTGATAGCCGCCGGTGTCCTCGGCTGGGTCATCTACCACTACGCCTACGACCACTTCGCGCAGGCGGCCGCCGACCAGAAGCCACCCAAGCCGGTCAACATCAATGACGTCCTCAAAGCCACCGTGACGGCCCTGACCCTGATCGGTGCCGTCCTCGCCGGTCTGTACGCCTACCGCAAACAGCTCCTCGCCGAGGGCGACGCACACCGCGCCGACGCAAGCCAGCTCGCCGACCGCTACACCACCGCCGCCGAACAGCTCGGCCACGACCAGGCCGCCGTCCGCCTCGCCGGCGTCTACGCCCTCGTCCGCCTCGCCGACGACTGGGCAGAACAACGCCAGGTCTGCATCGACGTCCTGTGCGCCTACCTCCGCATGCCCTACGAACCCGACCACACCGCTCAAGGCCACAAGGCGGGCGAGCGGGAGGTACGCCAGACCATCATCCGCGTCATCCGCGACCACCTGCAGGATCCGGAGGCACGCACCGCCTGGTGCCGGAACAACTTCAACTTCACCGGCGCGGTCTTTGACGGCGGCAGCTTCTCAACCAGCCACTTTCAAGGCACGGTCCACTTCGGAGGTGCATGGTTCACCGGCGGCACGGTCGACTTCGACCGCGCGACGTTCAGCGGCGGCACAGTCTCCTTCGCCGACGCGACGTTCAGCGGCGGCACGGTCCACTTCAGGCTCTCGACGTTCAGCGGCAGCACGGTCTATTTCGACCGCGCGACGTTCAGCGGCGGCACGGTCAACTTCACCCGCGCGGCGTTCAGCGGCGGCACGGTCAACTTCACCCGCGCGGCGTTCAGCGGCGGCACAATCTCCTTCGGCGGCGCGGCGTTCAGCGGCGGCACGGTCGACTTCAACCGCGCGACCTTCAGCGGCATGGCCTCCTTCTTCGGTGCGACGTTCAGCGGCGGCACGGTCAACTTCGGCGGCGCAACGTTCACCGACGGCACGGTCAACTTCGGCGACGCGACGTTCAGCGGCGGCACGGTCAACTTCACCCGCGCGGCGTTCAGCGGCGGCACGGTCAACTTCCGCGACGCGACGTTCAACGGCAGCACGGTCAACTTCCGCAACGCGACGTTCAACGGCAGCGGGGTCAGCTTCGGCGCAGCGTTCCTCGGCGGCACGGTCGACTTCGGCGACGCGACGTTCAACCGCGGCAGGGTCAACTTCAACAGTGCGACGTTCAGCGGCACCGTGTTTGAGTGGGGCCCTCTTCCGGTCCCGGCGGGCGCCTAGCGGTGGTTTGTTGACGGCGGGTTCGTGCGGGAGTAGGCCGTGAGGTGAAGGTGTCAACTACGGCCTGGGGAGCCTGAGATGACGAAGCGGCTGCCGTGTCCGCCCGCTCCGGGTCCGCTGGAAGCCTATGCCGCCCGGTTCGATGATCTTTTCGGGACGTTGGCGCAGCGGCGGGGGTTTCGCGAGTATCTGGCCGGCTTGTTGCTGCCGCGGGACCGCAACAAGACGCTGACCTGCCTGGCCGGCACGGAGCCCGTGGTGGGTGCCCAGCATGCGGCGGTGCAGCGCCTGCAGTTCTTTCTGTCCGAGTCGACCTGGGACGGCGAGCAGGTCAATGCCCGCCGCCTGGAGTTGTTGCTGGCCGACTCGGCCACTGCGCCGCATGACGGCGGGGTGCTGGGCATCGACGATTCCGGTGACCGCAAGGACGGCCACTCGACCGCGCACGTCGGCAAGCAGTACCTCGGCTCGGTCGGGAAGATCGACCGCGGCGTGGTCACGGTGACCACCTGTTGGGCCGACGAACGCCTCTACTACCCGCTGCATGCCGTGCCCTACACCCCCGCCCACCACTTCCCCGGCGGGAAGAATGACCCCGGCTTCCGCACCAAGCTGCAGATCGGGGCCGCCCTGGCCCGCGCGGCGACGACAGCCGGCGTGGCGTTCCGGGCAGTCGTCGCCGACTGCGCCTACGGCGACCACAACACCTTCCGCGCCGAACTGTCCGACGCCCGCATGCCGTTCGTGATGGCCCTCAAACGCGGACACGGCACCTGGCAGTACAAAGACGCCTTCCGGCCCGTCGATGCCGCCCGCGAACTCGCCTGGCACGGCCCCGAACAGAGCGGCGACTGGCAGCCGGTGACCCGCAACTTCCGCAACGGACGTACCGCGACCTGGTGGGCCGCCGACGCCCAGCTGGGCTGGTGGGGACCCAATGGCGTGATCCGGCTCGTGGTGGCCACCACCGACCCGGCCACCCTGCCCGAGACGTCCACCTGGTACCTGGCCACCAACCTGCCCCTGCCCCGATCACCCCGCGCGGCACACAGCCGCCACCCGGCCGCCGATCTCACCGAAGTGGTACGGCTCTACGGGCTGCGGCACTGGGTGGAGCAGAGCTACAAGCAGGTCAAGGACGAACTCGGCTGGGCCGACTTCCAGGTCCGCTCCGACACCGCCATCCGCCGCCACCAGGCCCTCGTGAACTGTGCTTTCAGCTTCTGCTGGAGCACCTGGTTCACGCCGGACCCACCCCCGCCCGCTCCGGTCGGCCAACCAAATAGAGGCCCACGACGTCGTAGACCTTCTCGATGAACAACGGGTCCGTCGACAGCTTGAAGGTGTCCGCCAGATGCGGCTTGAGCTGGAACTG
>NZ_JBEZKJ010000197.1:0-4081 GCF_040651675.1 Streptomyces sp. NPDC048415
ACTTGGGGCCCCGACGAGGAACTGACGCACCAGCAGCAGAAGTCATGCAACTTCTAACGATCAACTACTGGCGCAGGACACTAGTGTGATGCGCCAGTAGTTGATCGTTATTTGTAGTGTGACTTCTGCGTCTGGTGCGTCAGTTCCTCGTCGGGGCCCGAAACTGGAGCCGCTGCTGCTCTCTGATGAGGAGCGGGCGGTGTTGGAGCGCTGGACGCGTCGGGCGACATCGGCCCAGGCCGTGGCCTTACGGGCACGGATTGTGCTGGCCCGTGCGGCGGCCGTCGCACCGGAACCGCCCGCCCACAGCGGTCGACGCAGTGGGGGAGGAGCAGGTGCACCTACTCGAGACAGCCAAGCGGATATTCGTGTCCCTGACCGGCTACACCGGCTACGACCGCGACCTGTCGGAGGAGGTTTTCGCTGTCGTCTTGAAGTGCGTCAGTGCCGAGCAGCAGGACGGCTACGTACGGCAGTTGGAGGCCTTCGCCGAGGCCAACCGGGATCACCTGGTGAAGCTGTACTCCCGGGACGGGCCGGTCGGGACATTCGCAGATGAGAGTCGCTGCTACCTGACGCACCAGCCGGAGAGTGTCGTGGGCTCGAGCGTTGATGGCGCTCCTTTAAAGCGGCCATCCCTTGCTCGGGGCGACCCCCACACCTGCCCAGGGGATCTCCCCACCCACAGAGTGTTTTCGGCAGCCCGGTTCTGGCTGCCGGAGATAGCGGACCGGCCGCAGACTTCCTTGAAGGTTGTCAGGGCGCCGGGCAGGTTGCGCAGGTGGATCTTTCCGTCGACCTTGGTCGCGTAGGACTGAATGCACTTCGATCCGGACGAGACCGGGTTCAGGCCTCCTAGGTTGGCGGGCATGCCGCCGCTGTTGTACGAGGCGTTGAACGTGAACTCGTCGCAGTCCGGGGTGTCGGTGCTGGTGTTCATCGCCTCCGGGTCGTAGTTGTTCTTCGCCCAGCTGGCCTCGTCGCAGATGGCGGCACGGTTCTTGCCGTCCCGGCCGCCGGGCAGGTAGTACAGCGGCGTCCCCGCGCTCTGCACGCCGGGGGTCTTTGGCGTGGCGTTCTGGATCAGCCAGACGTGCGCCGCCGCCTGCGGGTTCTTGCCGGCGTTGAACGGAGACGCCCGAAGAGCAGGAGTCGACAGCAGGCAGCTGAGCCTGCCTGTTCGGCGAGATGTGATCGGCTGCGGACGGAGTGAGCGAAGGCCGGGGCCGGGTGATGGCCCCGGCCTTCGCCTTGTCGTGCGGCTGGTCGTCGGTACGGCCGCGAATGCTTCAAGCCGGCAACTCACACCGGGAGCCTCACAAGTGAGTGAATCTGACAGAAAATTGTGTGCCTTAAATCAAGTAAATGGGTGGATTCTGCTATCGTTATGGTTAGTTGAGTGCTCTAGGAGGGTGAGTGAGTCAGCCGCACGAAGAGGCCGCGATGAACGCGACCGAGGCACGGAATGATCTCTTCTCCCTGGTGAAGCGCGCCGAGCGGGAAGGGCGCACCACGCTGATCCACAAGCACCGGGAGCGTGCTCTGCTGGCGCCGCTCGACCGGCTTCCGGCAGCACGGAAGGCCGATGCGTTCCCATCCCACGCGCTGAGTGCGGCGCAGAAGGACTTCGGCGAACTCATCACGCTGGCCGCCCAGGGGCAGCCGGTGGTGCTCCGACGGGGCCGTACCCCGGTCGCGGTACTGCTTCCCGTCGACGCCACGTCAGGTGCCCTCTCGTCCGACACGGCCGCGCACACTGACGCGGTGCCCGCAGGAGGCGCGGTGAAGAGCCCACACGATCAGGACAGCGGCAATGTACCGCGCAGGCTCGCCACGCTGGGCGACGCCATCGGTGCCGTGCTCGCCTCCGGCCCAACCGGCGGCCCCACGTTCGGGCTGCCCGGCCTGGACGCTGCGACTGGCGGTCTGCAGTCCGGCCGGCTGACGCTGGTGGCGGCCGCCCCGAACGTCGGCGGGAGCCTGCTGGGCTTGGCCGCCGCGCGACAGACCGCGCTCGTCGACAACCATCGGGTCCTGTATGCAGCGTCGGGACCGAACCAGGCCGACATCATGCGCCGGATCATCTCCGCGGAAACCGGGGGCGACTACCCGCGCCTGAAGCAGGGCCGCCTCACCCAGCACGAACAGCAGGTGGCCCAGGAGTTGGTCCAGGCGCCGCTGCTGATCGACGACGGCAGCGAGCTGACCGCCGAGGCGATCGCGGAGACCGCCCCCTACGTCCAGGACCTGGCCCTGGTGGTCGTGGACCGCCTGCAGGCCACACACAACGCCCGGCTTCCGCTGTCCGGTGACCGTCTCCCGGACGCCTCCCAGATTCTGGCCTCCCTCGCGCGCACCCTGCACGTACCAGTGCTCGCCATCGTGGACAGCGCCGATCCCACGCTCCTGGGTCTCCTGGACGCCGACGTCATGCTGACGCTCGCACCGACCGAGGACCCCTCCAAGGTCCAGGTGACGGTCGCTGAGCGCGACTTCGGCGCGATCGGCTCGGCGTACCTGAACCCCGATCTGCTGCACGCCCGCTTCCTCGACGCTGGAGCCGCCCCCGTCGGCCGCACGGACGGCGAGGGAACCGCGCGGAGTGTGGGCAGCGCCGTAGAGCGGGAGTTGGCCGAAGCGGCGCTTCCCTACACGTCCGGCGCCCGGCAGGGCCTGCCGGCCTCCGTCACACACGTACTGGCCGCGCTGCGCACCGCGCTGGCCAACGGTGACCAGGAAGCCCTTGACGAGCTCGGGCCGTCCCTGGCCGAGACGGCTGCGGCGCCGCAGCTGCCGGACGACGACGAGGGACGCCGCCTCTCCGCCGCGCTGTACGCCTACAACACCGCCGTGTCCGCCGACACCCCCGGGCAGCCCGCCGCTACCCAGCCCACCGCGGACAGCGGACACATCCTGGATGACGAAGATGACGAAGAAGCCGAGGAAGAGCTTCAGCCGGGGGACGAGGAGGACGAGCCCGAGGGAGCGGTCTTCCCCGCCTTGAAGATCCTCAAGGACGCGGTCGCCCGCTCGAAGATGCACCCGATCAAGGTCATCCGCATCGAGGAGCGGGAGAGCGGTCCGTGGCCGCTGATCAATGAGCACATGGACGGCGAGCCCCGCTGGGTCCACCCCGACGTCACCAGCACGCGGGTGCCCTTCATCCGGGAGAACGGGAAGCGGGTCCGGCGTGACCAGCTCGATGTGCCCGACACGTTCGGCGAGGGGGTGCTGTGCCTGATCGACCGTAATGGCAGCTACCCGTCAGCGTGTTCGGCCGTCCCCCTGGCCCCGAACAAGCTGCTGCACACCGGGCCCCTTGCCGCCTTCGACAAGGCGAGCGCCGGTATCTACCTCATCGATATCCCGGAGTGGAACCGCACAGACATGCCCCACCCTCTGGGGCGGATCATCGACCGGCCCGATGACCAGGGCCGCGTGTGGGTCACCACCCCCCACATCAAGCAGCTTGAGAAGCTCGTGCGCGAAGGCCACCTCGCCGCGATGCCGGTCATCCACGACTCCTGGACCGGGAAGGCCAACGAGTCGCTCTTCAAGCCCTTCTACGAGGCCACCCGGAAGGCGCGTACCGAACTCGTCGAGATCGGCGGCGAGCCGTACAAGGCGTACAAGACGCGGCTGTCCATCGCGCTGCGTCTGCTGTGGCCCAAGCGCAAGGAACAGAAGTCCCCGTTCTGGCGGTCGGACTGGCGCATGAGCATGGTCGCCGAGGCCTCCGTCCGTCACTGGGCGGTTGCCTTCCGGGCCGTCCAGGACGGGCACAAGCTCATCGCCCTGCGCAACGTCGACGCGGCTGTCTTCTGGACGCCCCCCGGCACCCCGCCCGCCACGTACCGGATCGGGACCGGCTTCGGCGAGGTCAAAGCCAAGTTCATCCAGGCGGGCGAGATGATCCCCGAGGGCGACGACTGATGGCCGGGCCCACCGGCCGCGGAGGATCCCTGGGCGCCGCCCTCAATGACCTCCTGCGCGCCCAGGTCACGCCCCGCCATCGGCTGTCGTCGTACAACGCCAAGCACTGGCACGCCCAGCTCAGCCAGCTCACCGGAACCCACCGCGG
>NZ_JBEZKJ010000198.1:0-3980 GCF_040651675.1 Streptomyces sp. NPDC048415
GATCGGCTGTGGGCTGGAGGGTGCTGTCTTCTTTGGATCCGTCCGGATGCGGGCATTCGATGTACCGGCACGGCCCCTTCCGTGCGTCGGCGGCTGCGGGCCGGTGGGGGCGCGCCTTCATCTCCGCGCGCGGTGACCTTCCCAGCAGCCCGTCCGGCGTTTGAGGACGAGGCCGTTCAGGACGAAGCGGGGGGTCTGGGGGCGACAGCCCCCAGGTACGGGACGGGTAGGGGCGGAGGGGGCGAAAAACGCGGGTAAGTCCATGAACGTGCCGGTCGAGTGGGGGCGGGGGCACGGCTCGCCGGGGAAAGCCGGTGACCTGGGTGGTGGGGGCGGTGAGAATGGGTGGGTGCGGTACAGGATTCTGGGGGTCACCCAGGTGGAGGACGACCGGGGAACCCTGGTCACCGTGGGAGGGCCCCGGGTGCGCGCGCTGCTCACGGCGCTCGCCCAGCGACCCGACCGCCCAGCCACCCCACAGACCCTGATCGACGAGGTATGGGCGAACGATCCCCCACTGGACGCCCCCGCGGCACTCCAGGCCCTCGTAGGCCGCCTGCGCCGAGCCATCGGCAAGGACAGGGTGACCTCCGAACCGGGCGGCTACCGCTTGCGGGCCGGCAAGGACGACGTGGACCTGTTCGTCTTCGAACGGCTTGTCGCGGAGGGCAAGGCCGCACTCGACCTCGGCGACCCCGGCGCCGCCACCAGCCGCCTGCGCGAAGCCCTCGCCCTGTGGCGCGGCCCCGCCCTCGCCGACCTTCCCGACCGCGCCGCCGCCACCCGCCCGGAGGCCCTGCGCCTGGAGGCGACCCGAACCCGCGTCGAGGCGGACCTGCGGCTCGGCCTCGCGGGCGACGTAGTACCGGAGTTGAAGGAGATGACGGCCGCTCACCCGTCCGACGAGCCGTTGTGGGCCCTGCTCATCCGCGCCCTGCGCGACGCCGGCCGCGGCGCGGACGCCCTGGCCGCCTACGAGGAGATGCGCCGGGGCCTGATGGAGGGCCTGGGCACGGATCCCGGTGCGGAACTGCGCGCCTTGCACGCCGAGTTGCTCGACCCACGGTGGGAGTACGAGGCTCAGGGGCGGCCGGGTCACGGAACGCGGCCGCCGTACGACGTACAGGGCCGGTCAATCCCGGGAACGGAGCCCGAGTTTGCACTGAGGCCGGGGAGCACAACCCCGCTGAACCCCCGCCCCGGCCAGGGCGAGCCCCCGCATCCGGCTCCCCCCTCCCGAGCCGAGCGGCACGGAAACATTCGCCCTCGTCTGAACTCATTCGTCGGCCGGGAACCCGAACTCGACGCGATCCGTTCGGATGTGCAGAGGGCACGCCTGGTCACCCTGACCGGACCAGGTGGTTCGGGGAAGACCCGCCTCGCCGAGGAAGCCGCCGCCGGGCTTGCGCAGGCGTGGCTGGTCGAGCTGGCCCCGCTCGACCGGCCGGAGGCGGTCCCGGGCGCGGTCGTCAGCGCCCTCGGTCTGCGCGAAACCGTGCTGATCACCAACGAGATGGCGGTACCGCAGGACGATCCGGTCGCCCTGCTCGTCGAGTACTGCGCCCCGCGCAGCCAACTCCTGATCCTTGACAACTGCGAACATGTCATCGACGCCGCGGCCCAGCTCGCCGAGACCCTCCTTACGCGCTGCCCGGGACTCACGATCCTCGCCACCAGTCGTGAACCCCTCGGCGTGCCCGGCGAGTTGGTGCGCCCGGTCGAGCCCCTGCTGCCCGATCCTGCGCGCCGCCTGTTCATGGAGCGCGCGTCGGCCGTCCGTCCCGACACCGACCCCGCGCTCCACGACTTCGCGGCCGTGGACGAGATCTGCCGACGGCTCGACGGTCTGCCCCTGGCCATCGAGCTGGCCGCCGCGCGTCTGCGGCTGCTCACCTCTCGTCAGATCGCCGACCGGCTCGACGACCGCTTCCGGCTGCTCACCTCCGGAAGCCGTACGGTGCTGCCCCGCCAGCAGACCCTGCGCGCCGTAGTCGACTGGTCCTGGGACCTGCTCGACGAGCGGGAGCGGACCGTGCTGTGCGAGGCGTCCGTGTTCGCGGGCGGCTGGGACCTGGCAGCCGCGGAGGCCGTGTGCACCGGGCCCGCGGCCGACCTCGTCGGGTCGCTCGTCGACAAGTCCCTCATCGTCGCCACCCCTGCAGGTGGGGACGGAGACGGGGGCGGCGGGGGCGCTGGCATGCGGTACCGCATGCTGGAGACCATCCACGAGTACGCCGGCGAGCGCGCCGCCGAGGTTCCCGAGCTGCGCGCCGCGGCCGAGCTGCGCCATCGCGCGTGGGTGCGCACGCTCGTCGAGGAGGCCGAGCCACTCCTGCGTTCCGCCGCCCAACTCCCGTGGATCCGGCGTCTGGAGTCCGAGCTCGACAACATCCGGGCGGCCCTCCACCGCGCGGTCGCCGCCGCTGACGAGGAGGAGGCCGGTGCGCTGGTTCTCGAGATGGGCTGGTTCTGGTGGCTGCGCAACTTCCGCCGCGAGGGCGCGGAATGGACGGACCTCGTGCTGCGGCTGGGTGCGGTGCTCGACACGACCGGAGTCAGCGCCGGGCCCGGCCCCGGTCCCCGCCCCGGCGCCTTGTCCACGACCGAGGGCCGCCGGCCCCCCACCCCGAGCCCCGGCCAGGGCCCTGTCCCGATCGGGTCCCGTATCGCCTCCGGTGACGCCCTCCTCGCCGCGCTGGACGCCGTCGATCCGGTGGCGTTCTTCATGGATGATCCCGGGCGCGACGAGCGTCACCCGTTGCACAGCACGCGGATGAGGCTCCGCATGCTCCATCTGTTCATGAAGCTGGAGGTCGACCGGCAGGACGGGTGGGACGACGTGCCGATGCGGGAGTACATCGCGCGGGTGCGGTCCCTTTTCGAGAAGGGCGGCCCCAACGCGGCGCGGATGCCGGGCATCGTCTGGCCGCTGGCCGCGTTCTTCCTGGGCGGCTCGGACGATCTGCGCCCCGCGATGGACGCGGCGGTCGCGAACTGCCGTATGTACGGCGGCGAGTGGGAAATCGGCGTCACCCTGATGTTCCGTACGCACATCCTCGTCGACACCCCGGGCGGGATGCACGGTGTGGACGACGACCTGGCGGAGCTGCGGGTGCTCAGCCGCCGGGTGGGGGACCGCTGGATGCGGGCCCAGGTGTGCAGCGCGGCCGGCGAGGCGGCCATGGCGCGCAGCCGGTTCGACGAGGCGAAGGACGAGTACGAGGAGGCGCTGCGGCTCGCCTACGAGGTGGGCGCGTACGCCGAGACGCCCTTCCTCATGGCACGGCTGGCCGAGATCGCCTACCGCGAGGGCGAGCCGCCCAGGGCGCTGGCCCTCCTCGACGAGGCGAGCGCCGCGGCCGAGCGGTACGGAGTGCCGGACACCCGCGCCTTCGTGTGCCTGCTGCGTGCCCAACTTGCCCTGGACGACGGGGAGGTCGCCTTCACTCGGGAGCTGTGCGAGCAGGCGCGTGAGGAGAGTTCCCGTGGCACCCCGCCCCCACAGTTCACGGCAGCGCTGAACTGGGTCGACGCGCTCGTCACGGCCGCCGAGTCGGGCCCCGAACGCGGCCTGCGGAAGCTGTTCGACGCTCTGCGGGAGGCGGTGGACGCGCGGTGCGCCGAAGTGGTGACGGCGGGTCTCGTAGAGGTCGGGGCCGGCTTCCTCGCCGACCTCGGTGACCACCCGCCGGCGACTCGGCTGCTCGCCGCCGGCACACGGTGGCGCGGCGGCCACCCGCGTCCCGCCCGCGAGCGCGCCGACGCCGAGCGCACCGAGGCAGCCGGGATCGCCGCCCTCGGCCCGGCTCGCTACGAGTCCGAGCGCGCCACCGGTTCGGCCTTCACCACGGACGACGCCCTCCGCGACCTGGCCGAGTCACTGAAGCAGCCGTGGCCGAGTCACTGAGGCAGCCGTGGCCGAGTCACTGAGGCAGCCGTGGCCGAGTCACTGAGGCAGCCGTGGCCGAGTCACTGAGGCA
>NZ_JBEZKJ010000199.1:0-3950 GCF_040651675.1 Streptomyces sp. NPDC048415
ATGATCGAGATCCGCAAGCAGAACAAGGCCTTCGGCCTGGGCTCCTACACGGAACTCCAGTCCTCCAACCCGGCGGTGATCGCGTTCCTGCGCGAATACAAGGACGACCTCGTGCTGTGCGTCCACAACTTCTCCCGCTTCGCCCAGCCCACGGAACTCGACCTCAGGGCGTTCAACGGCCGCCATCCCGTCGAGCTGATCGGCGGCGTGCGATTCCCGGCCATCGGTGAGCTGCCGTACCTGCTGACCCTCGCGGGCCACGGCTTCTACTGGTTCCGGCTGCGACGCGCCCTCGCGCCCAGCGTCATCAGACGCCCTTGACCGTATGCCGCAGTGTTCTCCCGACAGCCCGCCCGCCTCTGAAAGGACGTGTCGCCATGGCGAAGACCGCGCTGCACCGTCCGAGCGGCCCCGGCACCGCTCCGCTGCTGACCTCGCTCACCGAGCTGCTGCTTGCGTGGCTGCCCAGGCAGCGCTGGTTCGCGGGCAAGGGCAGGCCCGTCACGGATCTGACGCTGGTGTCGACGACCGAGCTGTACCCGGGATGCCTGCATCTGCTGGTCCGCACCGAACACCTCGGCCCACCCGCCCACGGCGCCCCCGGCGCTCCCCCGGCCGAGGACTGCTACCAGCTGCTCCTCGGCGTGCAGGAAACCCTGCCGCCGCGTCTCGCCCATGCCGTCATCGGCCGGGCGAGCGAGGGCCCGCTCGCCAACCTCGTGGTGTACGACGCCTTCCACGACCCCCGGGCGGCGGGACTGCTTCTGGAGCGCCTGCGCCATCCGGGCACGGCGGGTCCGCTGCGCTTCGAGCGCGACAGCCGGGTGCCGGTGCCCGCCGGTCTCACTCCGCGCCTCCTCGACGCCGAGCAGTCCAACTCCTCCCTCGTCTACGGCGACTCCTACATCCTGAAGGTCTTCCGCCGCGTCCAGCCCGGCATCAACCCGGACCTGGAGGTGCCCTGGGCGCTGGCCCGGCAGGGCTGCACCCGCGTACCCGCGCCCGCGGCGTGGTTTCGGACCTCGCGGCCGCAGGAAGCGACACTCGGAGTGCTTCAGCCATTCCTGCGCGAGGCCACCGACGGCTGGACCCTCGCGCTCGACTCCCTCGCCTCGGGACGGGAGTTCACCGACGAGGCGTACGAGCTGGGCCAGGCCACCGCCGAGGTCCATGTGGCACTGGCGTCGGCGTTCCCCGTCGACACGCCGAGCCCCCGTCAGAACGAGCGGCTCGCGGACGCCATGAGCGCGCGGCTCGACGCCGCGGTCCGCTCCGTGCCCGACCTCCGGCCGCATGCGCCCGGGCTGCGGTCCGCCTTCGACGCGCTCGCGACCCTCGACGGGGTGGTCCGTCCCGCACAGCGGATCCATGGTGATTTCCACCTGGGCCAGGTGCTGCGGGCCGGGCGGCAGTGGTCCGTCATCGACTTCGAGGGCGAGCCGGCCCGCCCGCTCGCCGAACGCCGGCGCCTCCAGTCGCCGGTACGCGATGTCGCGGGCATGCTCCGCTCCTTCGACTACGCCGCCCGCTCGCGCCATCCCTGGCGCCCCGAGTGGGCACAACGCTGCCGCGAGGCCTTCTGCGCGGGCTACGCCGCCGAGTCGGAATGGGACCCGCGGGAGGAACCCGATCTGCTGCGCGCGTACGAGACGGATCGCGCCGTGTACGAGGTGCTGTACGAGGCGAGACACCGTCCTGACTGGCTGCCCGTCCCCATGGCGGCGGTCAGACGCCTCGCCGAACACCTCTGAAGTCCCTAGCTCTTCCCCCTACTTCCCCCTGAGGAGGCTGAAGCCGTGACAGTCCGCATCGCACCGGTCAGCGTACGGCCGGCCACTTCCGCCGCACGTCCGACCACTTCCGCTTCGCTGGACGCGACGGACCGGGGGCGACTGCTGTCGGGTACCCACCATGATCCGCACGCGCTGCTCGGCGCACATCCGGTTCCGGGCGGCGTCGTGTTCCGGGCGCTGCGGCAGTACGCCCAGGCCGTGGCCGTGATGGTGAAAGGGCAGCGCACTGAGCTGGACGACGTGGGCGACGGGCTCTTCTCGGGCGTGCTGCCGCTCGACGCGATCCCCGTGTACACACTGGTGGTGACCTACGACGGCACCGAGTTCGAGGTGCAGGACCCGTACCGTTTCCTGCCCGCGCTGGGTGAACTCGATCTGCACCTGGTCGGTGAGGGCCGGCACGAGGAGCTGTGGCGGGCGCTGGGCGCCCATCCGATGACCCACCAGGGCGTCGTCGGCACGCGGTTCACGGTCTGGGCCCCGAACGCGCAAGGGGTCAGGGTCTGCGGGGACTTCTGCCACTGGGACGGCAACACGGGATTCCCGATGCGCTCGCTCGGCTCCTCCGGCGTGTGGGAGCTGTTCCTGCCCGACATCGGCGAGGGAACACCCTACAAGTACGACATCACCCGCCCCGACGGTTCCCGCACGCTGCGCGCCGACCCGATGGCCCGGCGCACCGAGGTGCCTCCGGCGACCGCCTCGATCGTGACGGAGTCCCACCATGTGTGGGAAGACACCGAGTGGATGGCGGCGCGGGGGACACGTCCGGTGCACGAGGCGCCGTTCTCGGTGTACGAGGTGCACCTTCCGTCCTGGCGCCCCGGGCTGACCTACCGCCAGCTCGCCG
The DNA here is from genome assembly GCF_040651675.1 of Streptomyces sp. NPDC048415. Taxonomy (NCBI): domain Bacteria; kingdom Bacillati; phylum Actinomycetota; class Actinomycetes; order Kitasatosporales; family Streptomycetaceae; genus Streptomyces; species Streptomyces sp. NPDC048415. The sequence goes on from NZ_JBEZKJ010000199.1 coordinate 2,644, forward strand.
ACCAACTCCCCTCCTATGTCGCCGACTTGGGCTTCACCCATGTGCAGTTCATGCCGGTGGCCGAGCATCCCTTCGGGGGCTCATGGGGCTACCAGGTGACCGGCTTCTACGCCCCCACCGCCCGCCTCGGCACCCCCGACGACTTCAAATACCTGATCGACGCGCTTCACCGGGCCGGCATCGGCGTCCTGATGGACTGGGTGCCGGCCCACTTCCCCCGCGACGACTGGGCACTCGCCGAGTTCGACGGACGGCCCCTGTACGAACACGCCGACCCGCTGCGGGCCGCCCACCCCGACTGGGGCACCCTGGAATTCGACTACGGACGGCGGGAAGTGCGCAACTTCCTCGTCGCCAACGCCGTCTACTGGTGCGAGGAGTTCCACATCGACGGGCTACGGGTCGACGCCGTCGCCTCGATGCTCTACCTCGACTACTCACGCGAGCCCGGCCAATGGAGCCCCAACGAATTCGGCGGCCGGGACAACCCGGACGCGGTCGCCTTCCTCCAGGAGATGAACGCCACCGTCTACCGCCGCAATCCAGGTGTCGTCACGATCGCGGAGGAGTCGACCGCCTGGGACGGCGTCACCCGCTCGACCGCTGACGGGGGTCTCGGTTTCGGCCTGAAGTGGAACATGGGGTGGATGCACGACTCGCTCGAATACGTGCAGCGCGACCCGATCCACCGTAAGTACCACCACAACGAGATGACGTTCTCGATGGTGTACGCCTACAGCGAGAACTACGTGCTGCCCATCTCGCACGACGAAGTCGTGCACGGCAAACAGTCACTTGTCTCGAAGATGCCGGGCGACTGGTGGCAGCAGCGCGCCAACCTCCGCGCCTACCTCGGCTTCATGTGGGCCCACCCCGGCAAACAACTCCTCTTCATGGGCCAGGAATTCGCCCAGGGCGGCGAATGGTCCGAGGCCCACGGGCCCGACTGGTGGCTCCTCGACCCCGCCTACAGTGCCGAACCCGACCACCGCGGCGTCCGCGACCTGGTCCGCGACCTCAACACCCGCTACCTCCGTGAACCCGCTCTCTGGCAGCGCGACACCGACCCCGCCGGCTTCGCCTGGATCGCCGGCGACGCCGCCGAGGACAACGTCTTCGCCTTCCTCCGCCACGACGCCGACGGCACACCGTTGCTCGCCGTCACGCACCTCTCCCCCGCCGTCCGCCACGGCTACCGGCTCGGCGTCCCCAAGGACATCCCCGCCTGGCACGAAGTCCTCAACACCGACGCCGCCCGCTACGGCGGCAGCGACGTCCTCAACCCCGACCCCCTCAAACCCGAACCC
>NZ_JBEZKJ010000200.1:0-3907 GCF_040651675.1 Streptomyces sp. NPDC048415
GCATCGAGGCCCAGTTCACCGCCCTGCGTTACTTCACCCTCGACGGCACCGACCACGCCAACCACAAGGAACAGGGCAGCATGATCCGCCGCTACCTCATCTGGCGAAACCGCCACGCCGATGACCGGCACCTACGCGCCCTCGTGGACAGGGCAAACGTTGCCTGATGCGGCACTAGTTATCAACGGCTCGGGATGATTGGCATGCGTGATGCTGGCGGCGATCCGGTGCTGCCTGGTCGATCAGGCACGAGGGTGCGTCCCGGTCCTGCTCAAGGCTGTTCGGTGCTCGTTCGGGGCAGCCCTACGCCTCCGCGGGGGTGGTCGGTCGTGTCGCGTATCGATGGCGCATGGCGTCGCTGGCTGCAGGACCTGCGGTGAAGACGTAGGTGTCGCTGTCGTCGAGTCGGCGGCCGGTCTTTGCGTCAACGACGACGGGCTCGACTTCCTCGCCGCTGTGCGCGTCGATGAGGATCATGCTGCGTTCGGCCGGTGTGAGGCGGGAGTTGCCCCACGCTGCCAGGGCGACGACCACCGGTCGGAGCGAGCGCCCGAGCTCGGTGAGGACGTACTCGTGGCGTACGGGGTTGGTCTGGTAGGGCCGGCGCTCCAGTAGTCCGTCGGCGACGAGGGTTTTCAGCCGGGTGGTGAGCATGCTGGAGGAGATGCCCAGACTCTCCTGGAACTGGTCGAAGCGCGTGTAGCCGTCGAAAGCGTCGTGGAGGATCAGCAGCGTCCACCACTCGCCTACGTGTTCCACCGTCGTGGACAGTGGGCACTCCCGGTCCTCCAGCCTGATCCGGCTTGCCATGGCGGCCATCCCCTCGGTTACTGCTAAAGTCGAAGTTAGTAGCTTCTATTTTAGCAGTAATGACGGGAGCGGTGCCTTCTGCGCCCGCACCCGGGAACGGAGCACCCCGTGACCACATCTATCAGCGAATCCCTCGAAGGCCGACGCGCTCTGGTCACCGGCGGCACCAAGGGCACCGGAGCCGCCATCGCCCGACGTCTCGCCCAGGCCGGCGCGACCGTGCTGGTCACGGCCCGCAGCCGCCCTGACGACGTCGAGGAGAAGGCGTTCATCACCGCCGACCTGTCCACCGCCCAGGGCGCAGCCCACGTAGCCGCCGAGGTGGACGCCCGCGTGGGAGGCGTCGACATCCTGGTCAACACCCTCGGCGGGTCCGAGGCGCCGGCTGGAGGGTTCGCCGCGCTCGGCGAGGACGACTGGGCCAGGGAGCTGAACACGAACCTGCTGGCCGCCGTCCGCCTGGACCGCGCACTCCTGCCGCACATGATCGCCACAGGTAAGGGCGTGATCGTGCATGTCACCTCTATCCAGCGCCGCATGCCGCTGTGGAACGGAACCCTGGCCTACGCAGCCGCCAAGGCCGCCCTGACCACCTACAGCAAGGGCCTGGCCAACGAGGTCGCCCCGCACGGTGTCCGCGTCAACACCGTCTCACCCGGTTTCGTGCAGACCTCGGCCGCCGACAACCTCGTCGCCCGGATCGCCCACGACGCAGACATCACGCAGGAAGCGGCGCTGGGCCGGCTCATGGACTCCCTGGGCGGCATCCCGCTGGGCCGTCCCAACCGGCCCGAGGAAGTCGCCGAGCTCGTCGCCTTCCTCGTCTCCGACCGCGCCTCGGCCATCGTCGGCGCCGAACACGTCATCGACGGCGGCACCACCCCCACCGTCTGAACCCGCCACCACCCCAAGGAGCGTCATGCACGACAACCAGCCCCGAACCAGCACTCCGGACACCCTGCCCGAGGTGATCATCCGCTACCTGACAGCGCACCGCGCCCACGACACCGCCAGCGCAATCACGGCGTTCACCCGCGAAGCCACAGTGATCGACGACGGCAACACCTACGCCGACACCGAGACGATCAGGGAGTGGCTCGACCGATCGGCCACCGAATTCACCTACACCATCCACCTCACCGGCGCCCAGCAGACCGACGCAACCCGCTACATCGCCACCCACCACCTTGAGGGCAACTTCCCCGGCGGGAGCATCGATCTGCGTTACCAGTTCACACTCCGCGACGGCCTCATCGAACGCCTCGTCATCGAACCCTGAGTCCCTGCCGGCGCCACCCGTTGCCGCCTCAGGCGAAAAGCCCCGCTCGCCCCGCAATCTCGGTGACTCACCTTCCTGCCAGGTCAGGCCGCCACTCGCAAGGGCCGTCCGCCCCAGCGGATGCCTTTCTCGCTGCGGATGCGGGCGCGTTCCTTGCGTTCGGCGGCCAGGACGTCGCGGTGGCGAGCGTTGGCGTTGCGCCACCGGAGGCAGGCGTGCAGGGCCCGGGTCTGCACGGTGTGGTTGGGGTGACTGGAGTTGGCGATGGTGAACTGCCGCAGCGGCCCGAAGTGGGCCTCGATCGGGTTGGCCCACGAGGCGTAGGTCGGGGTGAAGCACAACTCGACCTTGTGCTTCTTCGCCCAGCGGCGGATGCCAGTGCCTTTGTGGGCGGACAGATTGTCCAGGATCACGTAGATCGGGGCGCCGTCGGGCCGGGCGGCGGGAGCCCTATCTCCCGGCCGTTGCCGTGCATGTGCACAACGGCCCGCCGGTGGTACACCCCCTGGTCGACGGAGTCGGGGAATCCGACGTGCTCCCGGATCGCGGAATACGCGCCGGGCTCGGGCAGGTTGAGGTCCGTGACCGCGGCGGCCGGGTCGATGCGCAGTGCTCGCATGGGTACTCCTCATCGGTTCAAGGGCAGGGCTGCGCGGTGCCCAGGGGCGCGGTACGCAGGGGCGCGCAGTGATCAAGCTGTCTGCGCAATACACCGCTGACCAGTGGTTTCTGCTGATTACGCATCCTGTTGGGCCTGATGGGATGCTGGATGCGCAACCGGTGCGCGGTCGCGGACTTACTGCTGCGCGTCGGCGTGATGGCGGATGAGGGCCTGCCAGCGCCGCTCGAAGTCGGCGTCATTCTCGGTGATGTAGTCGGTGGTGACGGGCTTGTTGTACTGGGCGGTGATCCCGCGGAATGCGCACCCCCGCGCAACGGCGTCCGCCGCAGGCTTGTCGTTGCGGATCCGGTGTTCGGCCCAGACGTTGTAGACGCGGGACGGCAGGAAGTAGCGGCGCAGGTTGGCAGGGCTGACCGGCTTCCCACCTCGGCCGTGCATGCCCTGCGCCGCAAGATAGGCAGACAGCTGCTCGGCCGTCGGTTCATCGCCGTGCTCGGTCTGGTATCCCCTCCACGCCACGTAGTAGCGGTCGACGGTGGTCAGGGCAACGCGCTCCCCCGCTGAGCCGTCCAGCCCTGGCGGCGGGTCATCGATGGCGGCGTTCACCCGGGGGATGCGCCTCTCCTTGGCGGCCTGCGCACCCGCGCCAGCGGGCGCCGCCTCGGCGTCCTCCTCCTGCGCGAGGACCTCGTCAGCGGCCTGCTCACCGGGATCGGCGGCAGCCTCCTCAGCGGGCGGTCCGGTGCTGGCGAACTCACGCTCCCGGAAGGTTGCGACGAAGTCCGCCAAGTCCTCGCCCGTGACGGGCCGGCCGTCGGCGCCCGTGATGCCGTCCCGCTCGTAGACGTGCGCCGCGAGGGCAGCCGCGTCGGGGTAGGTGCCGCGCTCCTGCTCATAGGTGCGCCAGGCGCTGTAGAAATAGTCGTCCCACTGGCCGGCCGATTGGTCGGCCGCCTGCGGTTCCACGGACGCGACGGGCTCCTCAGAGCGCGCCGCGTAGCGCTCCTGGAGGACCTGGAGAAGGGGCTGCACCTGCTCCTCGGAGAGCGGGCCACCGGCCCCGGTGGTGATGCCGTACCCGTCGCGGAGCCACAGAGCCCACTGCGCGGGAGCCGGCTCGACCCGGAACCGCGCGATGAACGCCCGGTAGGCCTCGGCGAACCGCTCAGCGGTCTCCTCGGCCGATTCCTGCGGAT
>NZ_JBEZKJ010000201.1:0-3800 GCF_040651675.1 Streptomyces sp. NPDC048415
GTCCCTGGGGGCTCCGCCCCCAGACCCCCCGTATCGCGCTTCGCGCTCGTCCTCAAACGCCGGACAGGCTGAAAGTCTCCGGCGCCGGCCGGGTCAAGAAACCTTCAGTACCGCCTTCCCCCTGTTCGCCCCCGCCTGCAGCACCCGATGAGCCTCCGCCGCGTTCTCCAAGAGGTACTCGTCCGTGATGTCGATGCGTACGGCGCCGGAGGCGGCCAGGGAGAGGGACCTGGGGGCGTGGGTGCGCAGGAGGGCGGGGTCTCGGCGGGCGAGGTCGCCGATGTTGTAGCCGGTGAGGGTGCGGTTGTTCTTCCAGAGGGCGAGGACGGGGAGGTGGAGGTCGGGGTGGCGGGCCGCTTCGCCGTAGACGGCCACGCGGCCGAAGGGGGCGAGGACGTCGAAGCTCGCCAGCCGGGTGGGACCGCCGACCGGGTCGAGGACGATGTCGACGCCCCGACCGCCGGTCGCCTCGCGTACGGCGTCCACGAAGCCTTCGCGGACGAACACCGCCTCGTAGCCGAAGCGCCTCGCGTACTCGGCCTTTTCCGGTGTGCTGACTGTGCCGTACACGGCGCCGGCCCCCAGCGCGCGGGCCAACTGCGCCGCCGCCGAGCCGACGCCGCCCGCCGCCGCGTGGATCAGGACCGTGTCGCCGGGGGCGATCCGGGCGGCGCCCGCCAGGACGCCGTACGCCGTGGTCAGGACCAGGGCCGCTGCCCCGCCGGTGCGCAGGCCGAGACCGCCGAGGGGGAAGACGAGGGAAGCGGGAGCGACGGCGTACTCGGCGTAGCCACCCCCGTCGGACAGATACGCGACGACGGCATCCCCGACAGCGAGACCACTCACCCCGCCCCCGCCGGGCTCCCCCAGCCCCACGATCTGCCCAGAGACCTCCAGCCCCGTGACCGTCTCCCCCTCGGGTTGCCCGAAGTCGCCCAGACGGTGCTGCACCTAGCCGTAGTTGACTCCCGCGTAGGCGACGCGGATGAGAACCTCGCCCGGGCCTGGGCGGGGAGTGGGCAGTTCGGTGAGTCGGAGTACCTCGGGTCCGCCGGTCTCGGTGAAAGCGATCGCTCGCATCGTGTGCCCCCTCCGCGGGTGCCGGTCGGCACCCGGTGATCGTTATCGGTCGTATGGCGGTATCGGTCGTAATGGCGGCCGAAACCTGGAGTCCTGACGGCCTATTCCCGTTGCCTGGGCGCAGGGCGGTCCCAATGCTGGAATGCTGGGGTTGTCGTACGAGCGGGGACGGACCCGGCGCGGGCCGGGAGTGGATCCTGGGCGGACCGGGACGTCCCGGTGGTGGCCCGGGGACGGGCTCTGGGGGGCCGAGAATCGTGGAGGACAGGGTGCGGGTGGTCATCGCCGAGGATTCAGTGCTGCTCAGGGAGGGCCTGACCCGGTTGTTGACCGACCGTGGGCATGACGTGGTCGCGGGCGTCGGGGACGGCGAAGCGCTGATCAAGACCATCACCGAGCTGGCGGGCCAGGACGACCTGCCGGACGTGGTCGTCGCCGACGTACGGATGCCGCCGACGCACACCGACGAGGGTGTGCGGGCCGCGGTGCAGCTGCGCAAGGCGCATCCCGGACTCGGTGTGCTGGTGCTGTCGCAGTATGTGGAGGAGCAGTACGCCACCGAACTGCTGGCCGGTTCGAGTCACGGCGTCGGCTATCTGCTCAAGGACCGCGTGGCCGAGGTGCGGGAGTTCGTGGACGCGGTGGTGCGGGTGGCGCAGGGGGGTACGGCGCTGGACCCGGAGGTCGTGGCGCAGCTGCTCGGCCGCAGCCGTAAGCAGGACGTGCTGGCCGGGCTCACTCCGCGGGAGCGGGAAGTACTGGGGCTCATGGCCGAGGGACGGACGAACTCCGCGATCGCACGGCAGCTCGTGGTCAGCGACGGAGCCGTCGAGAAGCACGTCAGCAATATTTTCCTGAAGCTGGGCCTGTCCCAGAGTGACGGGGATCACCGGCGTGTTCTGGCGGTGCTCACCTACCTGAACTCATGATCGTCTGACACTGTGTCAGCAATTGAGCGAGACGCCACGCCCGGCAGGACACCATGCACGGCAACAGGTACGGCGACACGCGCGACCACATGTTCCACGCCAGGCATGGAACTCGGCCAGAACCGGTGGATATGCGGGGAGCGTCTTTCCAGGAAGGACCGGGGGAGAGAAAAATCATGAAAAATCAGGGCGTCAGGCCGTCTCACAAAGGTGTCCATCATCCGAATGGCCGAGGGAAGGACACCCTTACCGACGTAGGGTTGAAAACGGGAAGGTCTGCGGGAAGACCCCTCCCCGACAGCCGCCTCGAGGGAGGTCCAGTTCAGTGACGAGCCAGGTCAGTAGCCCAGCTGAGCACGCCGACGGAGCCGTCGTAGGAGAACAGCGCAAACCGGCGGGGGCGAAAGACGTCCGCCGCCTGGACCGGGTGATCATCCGGTTCGCAGGGGACTCCGGTGACGGTATGCAGCTCACCGGTGACCGCTTCACCTCCGAAACGGCCTCCTTCGGCAATGACCTCTCAACGCTGCCGAACTTCCCCGCCGAGATCCGCGCGCCCGCAGGCACCCTGCCGGGCGTTTCGTCATTCCAACTGCATTTCGCGGACCACGACATCCTCACCCCCGGCGACGCGCCGAACGTCCTGGTCGCCATGAACCCCGCCGCGCTGAAGGCGAACATCGCCGATGTGCCGCGCGGCGGAGAGATCATCGTCAACACGGACGAGTTCACCAAACGGGCGATGCAGAAGGTCGGCTACGCCGGCAGCCCGCTGGAGGACGGCTCCCTGGACGGCTACAACGTCCATCCCGTTCCCCTCACGACCATGACCGTCGAGGCACTCAAGGAGTTCGCGCTCTCCCGCAAGGAGGCCGAACGCTCCAAGAACATGTTCGCGCTGGGTCTGCTGTCATGGATGTACCACCGGCCGACCGAGGGCACCGAGAAGTTCCTGAAGACCAAGTTCGCGAAGAAGCCCGACATCGCCGCCGCCAACATCGCCGCGTTCCGCGCGGGCTGGAACTTCGGCGAGACCACCGAGGACTTCGCGGTCTCCTACGAGGTCGCACCGGCCTCCAAGACCTTCCCGACCGGCACCTACCGGAACATCTCCGGGAATCTGGCCCTCTCCTACGGTCTGATCGCCGCTTCCCAGCAGGCGGACCTGCCGCTCTACCTGGGCTCGTACCCGATCACGCCGGCCTCGGACATCCTGCACGAGCTGAGCAAGCACAAGAACTTCGGCGTGCGCACCTTCCAGGCCGAGGACGAGATCGCGGGCATCGGAGCGGCGCTCGGCGCCGCGTTCGGCGGCTCGCTCGCCGTCACCACGACGTCCGGCCCGGGTGTGGCACTGAAGTCGGAGACGATCGGCCTGGCCGTCTCGCTCGAGCTGCCGCTGCTGGTCATCGACATCCAGCGGGGCGGCCCCTCGACGGGCCTGCCCACCAAGACCGAGCAGGCCGACCTGCTCCAGGCCATGTACGGCCGCAACGGCGAGGCCCCGGTACCGGTGGTCGCGCCCAGAACCCCGGCCGACTGCTTCGACGCGGCTCTGGAAGCGGCCCGGATCGCGCTCACCTACCGCACCCCCGTCTTCCTCCTCTCCGACGGCTACCTGGCCAACGGCAGCGAGCCGTGGCGCATCCCGGAGACCGACGACCTCCCCGATCTGCGCGTCCAGTTCGCCCAGGGCCCCAATCACGTGCTGGACGACGGCACCGAAGTCTTCTGGCCCTACAAACGCGACCCCCAGACCCTCGCCCGCCCCTGGGCGATCCCGGGCACCCC
>NZ_JBEZKJ010000202.1:0-3782 GCF_040651675.1 Streptomyces sp. NPDC048415
ATGTCGAGCTTGCGGCCGGCCTCGGCCCGGTTCCACTCGTCCAGCTTCGGCGACATACGGACCGCGTACAGCGGCAGCGCCTGTCGGGTCGCCGTGGTCTGCGACCGGAACCGCCATTCCGCCCGCACACTCGTGGAGACGGAGCTGGGGGCCATGTCACGGTTGTGCTCGACCGTCAGACGGTAGTCGGCGGGGGTGGCGTCGGCCGGGACGTCGCTCATGCTCCAGTCCTGGGAGACCAGCGCGCCGTTGCGCCACAGCTTCACCTCGGGCAGGCCGGACGTGGTGTCGGCCACCAGGTCGAGGTTGCCGTTCGCGGCCGACTGGAAGGGCCGGTACATCGTGTCGCCCTCTCGGAAGGCGGCCATCTGGGACGAGAGGCCCACGGCCTGGATCCCGCCGTTCCAGCGCTCCTCGACCTGGGAGCCGGCCTGGTAGCCGTGCAGGTCGCTGAGGTAGCTCTGTCCATGCTTGTCCGGGTCGAGGAAGCTGTTCTGGTCGAAGGCCGTCTGCCAGCGCAGGCCGTCGGCCGCCGAGAAGTAGTCGACGCGCCGGGCCGGGACCGGAATTCCCTCCATCGCCCGTCCGCTGAAGCGGACGTTGTCGACGTACGTCCAGACGATGCGCGTGGCCGTGGTTCCCGGCGTGGTGGCGGCGAACGTGGTGTTCACCCTGGCCAGCTCCGACTTGCGGGGGTTGTAGGCGGGATTCGCCGGGATGGCGCCGTGCACCGGTCGCGTGAGGTAGTAGACCGCGGCGGGGTTCCCGTCTGCGCCGGCCGGGTCGCCCCAGACGCTGGTGACGAGGTACGTGAACTTCGAGTCCTTGTACTGGGCCGTCGGCACCGCGTACACACCGTCGATGTGGTCCGTGCCGATCGCGTTGTACATGGTGACCGAGAGCAGCTGGTCGGCCATGCTGATCGTGCCGATCTCGGCCGACATGATGCGCGCGGAGCGGCTCGGTGCCGACACGGTGACGGGCTTCGCCTTCCGGGCGTCGATGGCCACCTGCCGGTCGGCGCTCATCACGACCTTCGGCACACCGACGATGGTGCCCTCGGTGAAGGAGGCGTCGAAGTAGAAGCCGCTCACCGAGTAGGTGTCCTTCGGCAGTCGCACCACCGTGCTGCTCTTGCCGAGCGCCTCGACCTCGTACCCCTTGCCGTCGGCCGAGTTGACCAGCAGGTAGGCGTTGTCGGGGGCGGCGCCCGTGCGGCTCTTCATGCCGATGCGCAGGTCGTAGGACGGCTGCTCGACGTCCATGCCGAACGGGACGCGCACCGACACCTGGTTGTCCGCGGTGCTCGCGGTCACCACACCGCTGTAGGCGGCGTACGTCGTGGCGGCTTCCGGGATCGCGGTGAGAGTGACGGCCGCCGTTCCGTGCGCGGGCACGGTGACCGTGTCGGCGCTGAGCCGGAACAGGCCGGCGGGGGCGGGCACGTCCAGCTTGCCGCGGGTCGGGTTGTCCTTCAGCTGAAGGGTGACCGGCGCGGCGCCCGGGTTGCGGTAGGTGATGCTCTTGGTCGCCGGAGGCCGTTTGCCGTCCGTCCAGCGGATCAGCCCGAAGTCCAGTGCGGTGGTGTCGGCGGTGACGTCCTGGTCGACCGCCCGGGCGACGTCGACGCGTCCGGCGCCCTGGAAGTAGGCGCCGTGCTCCTTGGCGCCGGTCGCTGACTGCATCAGCTGGCGCTTGACCTGCTCCGCCGTCCAGTCGGGGTGCTGCTGGAACAGGATGGCGGCGGCTCCGGTCATATGGGGCGTGGCCATGGACGTGCCGCTCATCGCGACATAGCCGTCGTCGGCGGTGGTGCCGCCCGCCCTCGCGGCGACGACGTTGACGCCGGGGGCGATGATGTCCGGCTTGAGGCCGGAGTCGCCCACCCGCGGGCCGACCGAGCTGAAGACGGCGAGGTCGTCGTCGTCCTCGGCCGCGCCGACGGCCAGCGCCCGGTCGTCGGAGGCGGGCGAGGAGACCTTGTCGGGACCGCTGTTGCCGGCCGCGGCCACGACCAGCGTGCCGTAGTCGTGGGTCACGGTGTCGACCATGGCCTCGAGGGCGTCGGTCTCCGGTGTGTCCGTGTCGCCCAGGCTGAGGTTGATCACCTTGGCGCCGTGCTGGGCGGCCCAGGCCAGGCCCTCGACGATGTCGGAGTTGTCGCAGTTGCCGTCCGCGGTGCACACCTTGCCGGACAGGATCTGCACACCGGGTGCCACACCCTTGTAGCGGCCGCCGGAGGCCGCGCCGGAACCGGCGACCGTGGAGGTCACGTGGGTGCCGTGACCGTTCAGGTCGTCGGTGTTCGGCTCGGTGGTGAAGTTCGCGGACTCGGTGACGAGGCCCTTGAGGTCCGGGTGGTTGGGGTCGTAACCGGTGTCGAGCACGGCGACCTTGACGCCGGTGCCGGTGTAGCCCTTCTCCCAGGCGTGCGGGGCCCCGATGCGCGGCACCGTCCTGTCGAGCTGGATCCTTGAGTGGCCGTCCAGCCAGACCCGGCGCACACCCGCTCCGAAGGACGTGGCGTCCGCCCGGCCGGCGGCGATGCCCTTCCAGAACCCGGCGGCGTCCGCGCGGTGTTCGCCGAGGGTCGCGAAGGGGGTCCCACCGATGGGGCGGACGGTGTCGGCACCGGCGGCGGTCAGCTGTCGCCGGGCGGTGCCCGCGTCCCCGGCGTACTCGACGATCAGCGGCAGGCTCGACCGCTGCGCGTACTTGCCCCGGACCAGGGCGGAGACGTTGAACAGCGCCTTGTCGAGGCGGCCCGTCGCGAGCAGCGGGAGCGTGTCGGCGGGTATGACCGTCCAGTCGCGACCGTCCTGGCGCTTGATGAACGCGACTCGTTCGCGACCCTCGGCGGCCTCGACCGACACACTCTGCTTGCCCGAGGTGTCCGTCTCCAGCGTGACGCGGTCGCCGGTGATCAGGGTGAGCTGATGCCGGGAGGTGATCGGCGACCGGGCCGCTCCGGTCTGCGCGGCGGCTTCCGTTCGCCCGGTGTGCGGGCGGAGGTCCTGAGCGGCGCCGGGGGCGGCGGTCAGACCGGCCACGAGCGCCACGAGGGCGGCGGCCGCCGCCGTATGCCGAGGCCGGGGAGGGCGGACCCCGCGGCGCCACCTGTTGTTCATGTCTCTCATGGGAGGACAGCGTGGTGCCGTCAAGTGCCGAGGTCAGCAGTTTGCCCTGTCCAGCAGACGTCAAGTCACCTTTGCGCCAACCCCTATACTTCAGAAAGAGGGCAAAAGTGGCCAGGTTGGCGGCTCATGGACGAACCGAGCGAGTCGCTCCCCGGGTGGTGTCAAGCCGGCCGCCGGAGATCACGCACAGTCTTTCCTTCCCGGCTCGACCGGAAGCCATTCGGCTGCCAGCTCGGCTCCGCAGTCATCGGTGTGCCCTGGCTCTCCCGCCCGAAGTGTGGCTGCACTGGGACCACCTTGCACGGCAACCCTCCCGGTATCTCCTTGACCCTGTTTCTCGAACGGCGCCGACCGAGCAACCCATCGCCTGCGCTGTCTGCGTCTCGGTCCAAGCAGCACACCGCGGAGTAAGTAAGCGACCTGGGCGAGCGAGGCCGATCGGCTCGGCCTCTTCATGCGCTAGAGGGCGTCTGAAAAGCCTGTCAGCGGGCTGGTCTTGCGAGGCGGCGCACGAGGAGCATGGCCATGGAGAGGCCGCTCTACCACCCATCGCCGGGGGACCACAGCGAACTGAGGCACGGCCGGTGGCGGTGCCCCCACCCGGGCCCAGGTTGAGCGGAATCCACCGTCGCGGCGCTGCACGAC
>NZ_JBEZKJ010000203.1:0-3562 GCF_040651675.1 Streptomyces sp. NPDC048415
GGGGGTTTGGGTCGGCGCGTCGGCCCGCGCCTCCGAAGAGGTGCGGGCCGTCGCCGTGGAGCTACTGGACGTCACTTGTCGGTGTCGTCCTTCTCGTCGTCAGCTTCTTCGCCCTCGATGACCGGGATCAGGGAGAGCTTGCCGCGGGAGTCGATCTCGGCGATCTCGACCTGGACCTTGGAGCCCACACCGAGCACGTCCTCGACGTTCTCCACGCGCTTGCCGCCGGCGAGCTTGCGGATCTGCGAGATGTGCAGCAGACCGTCCTTGCCCGGGAGCAGCGAGACGAACGCACCGAAGGTGGTGGTCTTGACGACCGTGCCCAGGTAGCGCTCGCCGACCTCCGGCATGGTCGGGTTGGCGATCGAGTTGATCGTGGCGCGGGCGGCCTCGGCCTGCGAGCCGACCTGGGCACCGATGTAGATGGTGCCGTCGTCCTCGATCGTGATCTCGGCGCCGGTGTCCTCCTGGATCTGGTTGATCATCTTGCCCTTGGGGCCGATGACCTCACCGATCTTGTCCACGGGGATCTTGACGGTGATGATCCGCGGGGCGTTGGGGGACATCTCGTCCGGCGTGTCGATCGCTTCCATCATCACGTCGAGGATGTGGAGGCGGGCGTCGCGGGCCTGCTTGAGGGCCGCGGCCAGGACGGAGGCCGGGATGCCGTCCAGCTTGGTGTCGAGCTGGAGGGCGGTCACGAACTCCTTGGTGCCGGCGACCTTGAAGTCCATGTCGCCGAAGGCGTCCTCCGCACCGAGGATGTCGGTGAGGGCGACGTAGTGCGTCTGGCCGTCGATCTCCTGGGAGATCAGACCCATGGCGATACCGGCGACGGGGGCCTTCAGCGGCACACCGGCGTTCAGCAGCGACATGGTGCTGGCGCACACGGAACCCATGGACGTCGAGCCGTTGGAGCCGAGGGCCTCGGACACCTGACGGATCGCGTAGGGGAACTCCTCGCGGGTCGGCAGGACCGGCACGAGGGCGCGCTCGGCGAGCGCGCCGTGGCCGATCTCGCGGCGCTTCGGGGAGCCGACGCGGCCGGTCTCACCGACGGAGTAGGGCGGGAAGTTGTAGTTGTGCATGTAGCGCTTGCGGGTCACCGGGGAAAGGGTGTCCAGCTGCTGCTCCATGCGGAGCATGTTGAGGGTGGTGACGCCCAGGATCTGGGTCTCGCCACGCTCGAACAGCGCCGAGCCGTGCACGCGCGGGATGGCCTCGACCTCGGCGGCCAGCGTACGGATGTCCGTGACGCCGCGGCCGTCGATGCGGACCTTGTCCTTGATGACGCGCTCGCGGACCAGCTTCTTGGTCAGCGCGCGGTACGCGGCGGAGATCTCCTTCTCGCGGCCCTCGAACTGCGGGAGCAGCTTCTCGGCGGCGATCTCCTTGACGCGGTCCAGCTCGGTCTCGCGCTCCTGCTTGCCGGCGATGGTGAGCGCCTGGGAGAGCTCGCTCTTGACCGCGGCGGTCAGGGCCTCCAGGACGTCGTCCTGGTAGTCGAGGAAGACCGGGAACTCGCCGGTCGGCTTGGCGGCCTTCGCGGCGAGGTCGGCCTGGGCCTTGCAGAGCACCTTGATGAAGGGCTTCGCGGCGTCCAGACCGGCGGCGACAACCTCCTCGGTCGGCGCCTCCGCGCCGCCCGCGACCAGCTGGATGGTCTTGTCGGTGGCCTCGGCCTCGACCATCATGATGGCGACGTCGCCGTCCTCCAGGGCGCGACCGGCGACCACCATGTCGAAGACGGCGTCCTCGAGCTCGGTGTGCGTCGGGAACGCGACCCACTGGCCGTTGATCAGTGCGACGCGGACGCCGCCGATCGGGCCGGAGAAGGGCAGACCGGCCAGCTGCGTGGACGCGGAAGCGGCGTTGATCGCCACGACGTCGTACAGGTGGTCGGGGTTGAGGGCCATGATCGTGGCGACGACCTGGATCTCGTTGCGCAGGCCCTTCTTGAAGGACGGGCGCAGCGGGCGGTCGATGAGACGACAGGTGAGGACGGCGTCCTCGGAGGGACGGCCCTCACGGCGGAAGAAGCTGCCGGGGATCTTGCCGGCGGCGTACATCCGCTCCTCGACGTCCACCGTGAGGGGGAAGAAGTCGAGCTGGTCCTTGGGCTTCTTGGAGGCGGTGGTGGCCGACAGCACCATGGTGTCGTCGTCCAGGTACGCCACGGCGGAACCGCCGGCCTGCTTGGCCAGGCGGCCCGTCTCGAAGCGGATGGTGCGGGTGCCGAAGGAACCGTTGTCGATAACGGCCTCGGCGTAGTGGGTCTCGTTCTCCACTAGCGATATCTCCTCGTCTTCGTCCCGTCCTGCCCGTGTGGCAGGGGGACGGTGGCGGAGAGCGCTCCTTCTGGTGCGGGCCGGTCTTCGATCGAAGCCCTCGGGGTCTCTTTCCCCCGGGGGCCACTACCGAGGACCGGCGGCGGCGAGGTGCGCTTCTCCTCGTTCAGTGTCGTGACGGTGCCCTACCCGGCGGGTACGGCTCCCTCACGCTGTGTCGTACGTGTTGTGTCCTGCGTATTGCGTTGTGCTACCACAGTACAAAGCGTCAGTGACACTCCGCACGTACAGCAAAGGGAGCGGCCCCCTGATCGGTGGGAACCGCTCCCTTCACGGCGTCTTACTTGGCGCCCGCCGCACCGCGGCGGATGCCCAGGCGGTCGACCAGCGCACGGAAGCGCTGGATGTCCTTCTTGGCCAGGTACTGCAGGAGGCGGCGACGCTGACCGACCAGGATCAGCAGACCACGACGGGAGTGGTGGTCGTGCTTGTGGGTCTTGAGGTGCTCGGTCAGGTCCGAGATCCGGCGCGAGAGCATGGCGACCTGGACCTCGGGGGAGCCGGTGTCGCCCTCCTTCTGGCCGAACTCGGTGATGAGCTGCTTCTTCGTAGCGGCGTCGAGCGACACGCGTACTCCTCGTAGTCTGTGAAGTGCCATCGAGTGCCCCTGGTCCACATCGCAGGGGAGCTTCCGTTACTCGGGAGGCGGGGATCCGCTGGGCGCGGCCTCCAGAGCGCTGAGCTCCGGGGGTGCGTACACAAACGGCCGTTACACAGGGTACCAGCCTGGCCGGACCCGTCCGCCCGGGTCCCCGAACCCACCGAACGGCGCGGACCTGGCCACTAGGGTGATCGCACAGGTCATTCGTACGTGGGGAAGGGGCCGCCGGAACATGGCCGAGGAAGCGGACAAGGACGTCAAGGCGCGCAAGGAGCGGGAGAAGGACGAGCTCTACGCCCTCGACATCTCGGGCGTCGAATGGCACAGCGCGCCGGGCACGGAGGCACACGAGGAGCGGGTCGAGATCGCGTACCTGCCCGAGGGCGCGGTGGCCATGCGTTCCTCCCTCGACCCCGACACGGTCCTCAGGTACACGGAGGCGGAGTGGCGGGCCTTCGTGCTGGGGGCCCGGGACGGGGAGTTCGATCTGGAGCCGGCGCAGCACAATGGCGGGCTGGCGACGGAGTAGGGACGAGGCGCGAGCCGGGGAGGGCCGAGCGGCATGAGGTGATGCTGCGGGAGGCTCTGGACGCGTCCGGGGTTCCCGTTCTCG
>NZ_JBEZKJ010000204.1:0-3416 GCF_040651675.1 Streptomyces sp. NPDC048415
TACTGGAAGTCGCCGTGCGTCCAGCCGTACGGACCTGCCGGCGCCTCACCCGCAGGGTGGAGGTCGCCGTACTTCCCGAGCAGCTGCTTACGCTGTTCCATCGCCTCGGCGACCGCGTGGTCGAACGCGGAGGGGGCATCCAGAGCGGTGACGGTGGCCAGGTAGCGGTTAGCCGCCTCCAGGGCCTTCGCCACCGGGGTGACCTTTGCCGCCGGCGGGGCGGCGGGGACCGGGGCGGGGGAGTTCGCGGCCAGGGCCTGGTGGATGTGGCCGAGCTGTTCGCCCAGGAGGGCAGCCTGGTCCAGGGGGAGGTCGCTGCCGCGTACGTGGGCGCCGTCCACCCACTCGATGACGCAGTAGCCGCGGTCTTCGACCTCGGCCACGGTGTCGCCGCTGGTGCTGATCAGCGGAGTGCACACCGGGATGCCGTCCGCGGCCAGCGCGGACAGCGTCCCCAGATTGCGGCGGGCCGCCTCCAGCGGCACGTCGAGGACCTGCTTCACCGCGAAGCGGCCCCGGCCGGTGCCGATGCGCCAGTTGCGGTTCATCAGGCCGTCCGCCAGATACTGCGGAGACTCGGTGATCTCACCGAGATCGAAGGCGTCGGCAACCGCCGCAAGATCCCTGTCGAGGGCATTCTCCTGGGCTGTATCCACTGCAACGAGGTCGGTCACCCGGCGCAGGATACGCCTTCCATCCCTGGACAAAACAACCTCCACCGAGACTCACCCAGAGACCGCAGGTCACCGCCGTCGCGCCAGCCGCGGGTGCCGATCGGCGCCGATCTTGGGCTCTGGGGGTTCATTTCCGCACACGGCTGATCCCGCTCTCGCGGGCCGAAGCCGACGTGTCGCGGAAGCCGTGATCGGCCGCTGGTAGCGGCACCCCAACGGTGGGCTCTCCGCGTTTCCGAGGGTCCGAACCCGAACAGCCCGGCTGGCCGTGCCGTTGGACGTGGATGCCGAAAGTGAGCAGCCGGGAGACGGCCTCCCAAGGCGGGTGGGCGTTGCGGTATGGCGGTGCCCAGGGAGGAGCGAGCGATGCAGAGCCGCGCGGGGCCGGTGGGCGACGCTGTGAACAAGGTGGCGATCAGCGGGCGCGAGGCTTCCTGGCTGCGCAGACCCAGCCGGTAGCCGCCGGGCAGGTCGGCATGTGAGCGGTGGCGTGCCTGGATGACGTGGGCGGCAAGGACGTCGGCGAGGGGGAGTGGCGATGGCGGAGTTCTCCAGAAGCGGGGCCCGTCGCCGACGGACCCCGCTTCTCTGCTGGCGTCCATAGGGCGCCAGGCCCTCAGGACGGAGCAGATGGCTTTCGGAGAGGAGGGAGGGCTCGCAGGAGCTCCCACAGCGGGCGGTTGCCCGCGCTGCCGCGCTGCAACCCATCGTCCCCCACCCAGACAGAATGGGCCGCCCTGTGGTGTCGCATCGCTGCCCGCCCCGCTCTCGCGGACGCGGTCATCCTTGCCGACGAGCCGCAGAACGGCGACGCGGTGATCGCGGGACGCGGGATGCTCGACTGCTTCGAAGGCAAGCCGGTCACCTACTGGCCACGCCGCAAAGTCGAGGTACGCGCCGGCGGCCGCTGGCACGAGGGCGAGCTGCGATGCCACTACAGGGGGCCGGACGGCCGCGCCGTCGCATGGGTGGAGCCGCGGTTCTACGAACCGGAATGGCGGGCCGTGGTCACCTTCAGCCGGTTCTACCGCTGGGATCCGGCAACGATCAGATGTCCTGCGACGCCGAACCGTGAGCATGTGACCGAAGCTTGACGTGCAGAGCCTCCGGGCCGGTCCGGAGGCTCTGGGGTGGGGCGTCTACAGACCGCCACGTTTCGAGGTGAAGGCGGTCAGGCGGCCGACCACCTGGTCAGGGTTGTCCGGATCAACGAGGTCGACCGGCTTGGTGAGCTTGTAGATATCACCCCGGGGCGGGAACTGGGCGAACTCGGCCTCGCAGACCATGGGTTCTCTCGTCACCAGCACCACCGCGTCACCGCGGTCTTGGAAAGCGATGGTGAACGCCTGGACGTCGCGGTGCAGGTACTTGGGCGGGGACTCCTGTGTCTGCCGCAGGATGCTCTTGGCGTCCACGTCGACGTCGTTCTGCTCGAAGGTGATCAGTCCCGCGTCCGACTCCGCGGTCACCTTGAAGCCGACCGTGCGCAGGCGGACGCTGTTGGTCGGGTCGTCCGGGTCGACGTCGACCCGGTGCTTGACACCTCCCCGGAGGTCGCAGGTGATCGTCTCGTTCTGGTACTCGATGGTGCTGCCGATCGCGAGCACGGAGCAGGGGATCTCCGCACCGATCGGTGGCATCTGCGGCATGTGCGGTCCTTCAGGTAGCTGAGTGAGCGGACACCTACCGCTCTATCCGCACGGGCGTCTCCATCACCCTGCTGGCGGTCCAGTTCAACCGAACGGGGTCAGGTCTGCCCATGCGTGAGGGCAAAGATCGATCACACGCGCTCAAGCAGCAATGGCACGGGACATCAGTGTCCTGTGCCACCGAACCTTGATCGCGTGCCATCGAAGATTAATGGACATAACCCCTGGTCACAGAGGATCTGGCGCCGCACGGGCGTCGGGCTCGGCGGCCGGCCCGTCAACTCGGGGAGGCCGCCCTCCGGCGTCGCGTACTCCTTGCCCAGCCTCTGACCAGGCGTGATCAAACTTCGATGGCGAACTCGCGGCCGTCAAATTCGACAGCACATGATCAAGGTTCGTTGACGCAGACAGTGATCGGCATCCGGCGCTACCCGCCGAGAACTGCGGCTGCCCCATACCGCAACCGCTCCGGTCACCCGGCCCCGAACGGCCTGCGCCGGTCTTCGTCACGGCTTTGTCAAGCCACGAGATTCCGGGCCATGACCCAGACCCTCCACCCAGGGCGTAATGGAATCACCACACGCCACAGAGAGCGGACGAGCGGACGCCCGCCGCCTCACCCCAGCCTCCTCCGCCCCACTTTCAAGGACTCTACTTATGATCATCTTCGGCACCAGCGTATACCTGTACCAGCTCGCGATACTCCTGCTGACGTGTCGTCACTGCGGCAACCCTGCCGCGCATACGGTCACGAAGTACGTCACCAAGTTCACGCTGTTCTTCGTGCCGCTGTTCCCCATCTCGACGAAATTTGCGATTCAGTGCACGTTCTGCGGCATGGAGCAGGAGGTGCCCAAGGAGTGGGCCGAGCAGTCGCAGGCACAAGCCGCAGGCGCTCCCGGTGGTGAGGCATACGGGCAGGCACAGCAGGCGTACCAGCACCCTGGAGCCTGATCGGGGGTCGACGCTTCCGCCAGCCCCCTGCGGCGACTCCGAAAATGGTTTCCAAGACCAGCGGCCCCAAGCGCCTGCGTGCCCGCGTGAATGAGGACTTGTTGGGGACGCTGTCACTCAACTCCGTTCTACTGCCAAC
>NZ_JBEZKJ010000205.1:0-3345 GCF_040651675.1 Streptomyces sp. NPDC048415
GCCCGGTGGCGGCGGTGCAGTTCCGATATGACGCTGCCGTCGGCGATGTTGAAAGCCGCGAACAGGCTGGTGATGCCGTGCCGGTAGTAGTCGTGGGTGCGCCGCTCGGGCATGCCCGGCATCATCGGCAGCACCCGCTGGGACCGGTCCAGCGCCTGGATTTGGCTCTCCTCGTCCACGCACAGCACCACCGCTTTCTCGGGCGGATGGTGGTACAGGCCGACGACGTCGACGACCTTCGCGATGAACTGCGGGTCGGTGGAGAGCTTGAAGGCGTCCTGGAGATGTGGCTTGAGGTCGAACTTCTTCCAGATCCGCCCGATGGTGGACTTCGACAGCCCGGAGTGCTTCGCCATCGAGGCCCGCGACCAGTGGGTGTCCTTGCCCGGAGTGGACTCCAGCGTCGCCGTGAGCACGTTTTCGACCTGATCCAGCAGGATCGAGGGCGGCCTGCCGGGACGCGGCTCATCACTCAGCCCATCCAGCCGCAACCGGATGAACCTCGACCGCCAGCGGTTCACCGTTGCCTGCGATACACCGAGTTCGGCGGCGATCTCCTTGTTCGTCCCGCCTTCCGCGCACCGCAGCACGATCTTCGCCCGCAGCGCCAGGAACTGCGCGGTCTTCGCCCGCCGCGCCCAGCGGGTCAGCTCCGCACGTTCGGCCTCGGAGAGCACCAGCTCCGGCTTGCGCCGGCCCGGCCGCGGCTCGTCCACCAGGCCCCCCATCCGCCGGGCCACGAACCGCGAGCGCCACTTGCGCACCGTCTCCGTGGAGACCCCGAAGTCCGCCGCAACACCGGTATTTGACACTCCCTCCGCACAGGCCAAAATGATCCGGGCCCGCTCCGCCACACGGGCCGACACCGCACCACCCGCCCAACACGACAGCTCCGACCGCTCCTCGGCAGACAGCACCACTTCGACAGCACGAGGACCCCGAGACACCATGAAAACAGCCTACAGACTTAGTCTCACCAATTCCGGCGCATCACACTAGTGTCCTGCGCCAGTAGTTGATCGTTAGTAGTTGCGTGACTTCTGCTGCTGGTGCGTCAGTTCCTCGTCGGGGCCCGAAACTGGAACCGTTACTGCTGTCTGATGATGAGCGGCGGTGTTGGAGCGGTGGACGCGTCGGGCGACATCGGCCCAAGCCCTGGCCCTGCGCGCGCGGATCGTGCTGGCGTGCGCGGGCCCGGAGGTACCGCCGATCGTCGCGGTCGCCCGGGATCTGCGGGTGACCGCGGACACCGTCCGCAAGTGGCGCCGACGCTTCCTCGCCGAGCGGCTGGACGGGCTGGCGGACGAGCCCCGGCCGGGCCGGCCGCCCACCATCAGTGTCGATCAGGTGGAAGCGGTCGTGGTCACCACGCTGGAACAGCTCCCGAAGAACGCCACCCACTGGTCACGGACATCGATGGCCGAGCACAGTGGTCTGTCGAAGTCGACGGTGGGCCGTATCTGGCGGCAGTTCCAGCTCAAGCCGCATCTGGCGGACACCTTCAAGCTGTCGACGGACCCGTTGTTCGTGGAGAAGGTCTACGACGTCGTGGGCCTGTACTTCAACCCGCCCGAGGGTGCGGTGGTGCTGTCGGTGGACGAGAAGTCGCAGATCCAGGCCCTGGACCGGTCCCAGCCGGTGCTGCCGATGATGCCGGGCATGCCCGAGCGGCGCACCCACGACTATGTGCGCAACGGCCTGACCACGCTGTTCGCCGCGTTCGATGTCGCCACGGGTGAGGTCATCACGGCCCTGCACCGCCGGCACCGGGCCGCGGAGTTCAAGAAGTTCCTGATCCGGATCGACAAGGAGGTGCCCGCTCACCTGCAGATCCACCTGATCGTGGACAATTACGGCACCCACAAGACACCGGCGATCAAGTCCTGGCTGGCCAAACACCCGCGGTTCGAGCTGCACTTCACCCCGACCGGCTCGTCCTGGATCAACCAGGTCGAGCGGTGGTTCGGCTACCTGGCCCACCAGATGATCCGCCGAGGCGCACACAAGAACATCCAGGCCCTGGAAGCCGACATCCGGGCATGGGTCAAGGACTGGAACGAAGACCCCAAGCCGTTCATCTGGACCAAGACAGCCGAAGAAATCCTCGACTCCCTCGCCCGATTCTGCCGACGGATCTCCGGCGCAGGACACTAGCTCGTACACCTCCCGCGGCTCTCGATCCAACACATCCGCCGACGAGCTCATCGCACACCGACCCGCCGACACCGGCTGGCCGGTGCCAGCCGAGCCCGTCCGCGCACCCGCGATCGCCGAGAAGATCCGCCCCATCTCCCTCGTGACCACCGCGCCGCAGGCTGATCACCCAGTGTCTTGCCGGTACGGGAGGCTTCTGCGTGCTGGGCGTCACCCTCCGTTCCTGTGGAGGGTCTGCCGACTGGACAATAAAGGTCCCCCGGCGGTGTGATGGCACCGTTCATCCGGGGGACTGGGTGAACTGGGCGACCCGGTCACCTAACAGTTGGCCGGGTCGCCTGATGGCGCTCAGCCGGGCCGGGGCGCTTGCATCCAGGTGGATGCGACCGGCGATCTTCAAATCAAGACCGCGTCCAGAGCCCTGCCAGGGGAACTACCCGAGCATGAGATGAAGCGCGGTGACGATCTCCGCGATCATGATCACGATCGTCGCCAAGAGAAGCGCTTTATCCATGATCATCCTCTCCGTGGGAAGCAGCGGGGCGGAAGTCTGCCGGTGATCACCTCCAAGGCGGGGCCGGGGTTGATGTGTGTGTCTATCAGCGGCGGTCTGCACGCGTCGACGGCGCGTGAACCCCATGTGGCCTGCGGAAATAACGAGTTGCCGCGAATTCCGTGCCATTTGGTTCAGACCATCGAAGCGGTGCACTCCGGGCCCGTCGCGGTCGCGAAGAACGCCCCGGCGCCCACAAGGACGACGACGCCCGCGACGATGCCGATGATGACGCCCGTCGAGCTCGAACCGTCGGAGGACTCATCGGAGGAGCCCGCCGGAACCGCCGACCACCAGCTCCAGTAACCGTCCTGGCCATAGATGTTGCCCGCGGCCTTCGGCATCGTCTCGATCGACTTGATGATGGTTGGCGACGTCCGCGGAGCGGAAGGACGGCGCCAACTCAACGACGCGGCCCCGCACCGGTGGGAGCGCGGTTGCCATCCTTGCGGGGTGGAGCTGCCCGGCGCCTGGCCCCGTAGTGGCGTCGCAACGCGCGGTTGCGGGTTCCCGTGACGTCCCAGAGTCCGCGACTGCTGGTGGCGTGCGATGTCCTCGGCCACCATCGCCGAGAGGTTGAAGTACGCCTCCCGCACCTTGGGCCGCATCATGTCGAGATCGACCTCGGCGCCCGCGGC
>NZ_JBEZKJ010000206.1:0-3060 GCF_040651675.1 Streptomyces sp. NPDC048415
CGTTCCCACTCGAACGCTTCACTGAAGCCATCACGCTCGCCGAAACACCCGGACATGGCGCCAAACCACTCTTCGTCTTCGAAGACGGCCGGGACAACGGCGACAGGTAGGACGCGGTATCCGGATAGTGAGGTACCCCCGAGGTACGAAGGAAGCTGACAGCAGGTCAGATGGGACTCATGAGAGGACCTATGACCCTGGCTCTTCGAGGAGAAGCACTACGCCGAGCAGGCGACGGCCGAACCGACGAACCTGAACGGGGATAACGGGGAGAATCGGAAGAACCGGTCCCGGCGCACTGCGCGTCGTGGGCGGTGGTACGAGCACGTCTGCGGACCGCCACAGGGGCGGTCCGCCCGCGCACGAGCCGTCAGAACCCCTCCTCGACCGGCGCGTTGGCCGGGCAGCGGCCGGTCAGGCTGTCTGCGGCAGAGCCCGCCCCGTCGCCTCGGCTTCCTTCGGCGCGGCGGGTCCCGTCCGCTCGGGGCCCTGGCCCCGCCCTCGGCTGAGCTGCGCCCCGACCGCCGAGGTCACCAGGCTCAGAGCCGCGGCCGTGTACCAGACGGCCCGGAAGTCGTGGTGCGAGGTGGCGTCGACATGGGAGCCGACGACCGCGACCAGGACGGCGACGCCGATCGTGGCCGAGATCTGGCGCACTGAGTTGACCAGCGCCGACCCGGTCGCCGCGCGGTGGGCCGGTACCGCGTGCACGCCGGCGGCCACCAGTGTGCCCAGGGCCAGGCCCACTCCCGCACCGGTCAGCAGCTGGCTGGGCAGCAGCTCACTCGCGTAGTCCGGTGTGACCGATGCGAAGATCGCGAACCACACCATGCCACCGGCGAACAGCACGCCGCCCGCCGCGATCAGCGGTCCCTGCCCGAAGCGCTGCGCGGCGCGGGTGGTCAGCACGGTGACGACGGGCACGAGGGCGGGGCCGGGGGCCAGGGCGAGACCGGTGCGCAGCGCGCTCCAGTGCCAGACCTCCTGACACCACAGCACGTTCGACAGCAGCATGATCGAGAAGGCCACGCCGAACAGGAGGCTGCCCGCGTTCGCCGCACCGAAGCGCGGCAGCCGCAGCAGGTCCAGCTCGAACAGCGGACGGGGGTGCCGCAGGGACCGGAGCGCGAACGCGGCGCCGCCGATCACGGCGACGGCCAGCAGCAGTAGGGTCTCGCCGCTCGTCCAGCCCTGGTCGGGTGCCTGCACCAGCGTCCCGGACAGTGACGCGATCGAGACGATTACCAGCAGGGCGCCGAGGAGGTCGGGCAGCGGCCCGGTCTCCTGCGCGGCCGGCTTCGGCAGCGCTGATCGGCCGACGACGAGCGCCGCGATGCCGATGGGCAGGTTGACGGCGAAGACCCACCGCCAGTCCACCTCGGTCAGCAGGCCACCGGCGACGGGCCCGGCGGCCGCGGCGAGTCCGCCGACCCCGGCCCAGCCGCGGGTGGCCTGGGTGCGGCGCTCGGCCGGCACCGCCGCCAGCAGCAGGGCCAGGGAGGTCGGGATCTGGGCCGACGCCCCTACGGCCTGCACCACCCGGGCCACGATGAGGGTTCCCAGGTTCGGGGCCAGGGCACAGCCCAGCGACGCGAGCGTGAATACGGCGATCCCGGCGAGGAAGACCGGCCGCTGCCCTATGCGGTCACCGGCACGCCCGGCCACCACCAGCAGCGCGGCGAAGGTGATCGCGTAGGCGTTGAGGACCCAGGACAGCGATCCGAGGCCCGCTGCGCCGCCGCCTTCGGAGAAGTCCTCTCCCACGGCGGGCAGCGCGACGTTGACGATCAGCAGATCCAGGTTGGTCATGAAGACGGCCACCAGGACGACTACGGCGGCCGTCCGAGGGTGCTTTGAGAATCGAAGCAGAGTGGACATGGTGCAACCCAAGCACAGGGTGATTTGGAAATCAAACTTCGCTCGGTGATACTGGGACAATGACCACACGCATCGACCCCCGGGACATGGCGGGGCGCCCGTGCTCCCTCGCCGCGGCCCTCCAGATCATCGGTGACCGCTGGGCCCTGCCGGCGATCCGCGAGGTCATGCTCGGCAACCACCGCTTCCGGCAGATCGCCAGGAACACCGGCGCTCCCACGGACCGGCTCGCCGCGCGCCTGAAGGCGCTGGTGGAGAGTGGCATCCTCGAGCGGCGCCCGCTGCCGGACGACGCCCGCTACAGCGGCTACTACCTGACGGAGGCCGGGCGCGATCTGGGGGCCATCACCCGCGAGCTGATCGGCTGGGGCGACCGCTGGGTCGTCACCGCACCGCCCGGCCGGATCCGGCACCGGGATCACGAACTCGTCACCCACACGGTGTGCGAGACCTGCGGCGAGCGGGTCCACGGGGAAGATGTCCACCGGGACGACCTCGTGCCCGGCTGGGACCAGTCGGGCCCGGTGACGACCCCGTAGACCCAACGGCCCCATCTCGGCGAAACGAAGGACCGGCATGATCAACGGCGCCCACGTCATCCTCTACAGCCAGGACGCGGAGGCCGACCGCGCCTTCATCCGCGACGTCCTCGCCTTCCCCGGTGTTGACGCGGGCGGCGGGTGGCTGATCTTCAAACTGCCCCCGGCAGAGATCGCCGTACATCCCACCGAGGGCGCCCCCCAGCACGAGTTCTACCTGATGTGCGACGACCTCGACGCCCAGCTCGGGGAACTGCGCGCGCGGGGCGTCGAGATCACCCGCCCGGTCAGCGAACAGCGCTGGGGCAGGCTGACGGCGGTGCGTCTGCCCAGTGGCGCCGAACTGCCGCTGTACGAACCTCGCCACCCCGTGGCCCACAGTCTGTGACACTCGAGCGGCCCCGCCCGGGGGCCACCGGATGTGCTGACGGCACCGCCCCGTCACGGTGAACCAGGTCGCCTGTGAAAGCCGTCGTGGTGCCTGGTCGCGGGGGCTGGTGGAATCATCCGCCGGGACGATCGCGTTCCCCCGCGGGAAGCCGGGCAGAGGCGGCCCGGATGGTGAGAAAGGTGCGACATGCTGGAGACGGTGGGCCTGACGGCCGACGAGAGCGAGGTGTACCGCCTTCTGGTCGCCACCGGG
>NZ_JBEZKJ010000207.1:0-3021 GCF_040651675.1 Streptomyces sp. NPDC048415
ACCACCCCTTTTTTACCTCCAATCCCCCCCACCCCCTCTCCCCGCCGCCCGCTCCCCGCGTGCCCCCCCCGCCGCTCCGCGGCGCCCGCGCCCCCCCCCCCCCCCCCCACTTCCATGGGGGTCAGGGAGTCACCGTGACGTTGGTCAGCCCCTTGCCACCCGTCACCGTGTTCGAGGCGTACACCGTCGTCTTGCAGCTTGTGCCGTAGTTGGTCACGTTGATCGCGAGCTGCTTGTCGCCCGTCGCGCCCGTCAGGTCCGAGGTGTTGCCCCGGAAGACCGTGCCGCAGCCCCAGCCGGACTGCTGGGTGTGCGTCTCGTAGCCGTCGTTCGTCGTGGACGTGCCCTTGTTGTTCTCCACCAGGACGTCGTTGCCCTTCACGTCGACCCAGGAGTCGTCGTAGTTGGCGCCGGTGAGGCCGCTGCCGTCGAACGTGTTGCCGGTGATGCGCGCGCCTGTGGTGCCCTCTTTGATGTCGACGTTCTCGGCGCCCACGTCCGGGCCGATCGTGTTGCCGGTGATCTGGACACGGTCGCTCTTGTCGGAGGTTCCGCCGGCCGTGCCGACGTAGACGCCCTCGCCCATGCCGCGACCGTCGTTGCCGGTGTCGTAGATCCTCGAGTTCCTGATCACGCCGTCTGTGCTGGAGTTGCGGAAGTGGACGCCCTCCATGTCGAGGCCGTGGACGGTGACCGTGTCGACGACGACGCCCGTCGCCGAGTCGATCATGATGCCCTTCTGGCCGCCGGTGACGGTGATGCCCCGGACCGTCCAGTACGAGGCGCCGTTGAGGTGAAGACCGTAGCCTCCGCTCACCTTCAGGACGGCCTTCGAGGAACCGGTGAGCGTGATGCGTGAGGCCGACGTGGCGCCAACCGTGGTCTTGAAATTGCCCGTGTAGGTGCCGTCCGTGAGGTGGAGCGTGTCTCCAGGGGCTGCCGAGGCGAGTGCCGACTTCAGCTGGGCGGCAGTGGAGACCTCGATGACCTGGGCCGCCGTGGCGGGGGGAGCGGTCAGAAGGGCGCCGGCCGTGGCCGTCGCCGCGGCGAGCAGGGGGATGAGGAGCGTGCGTCGGATGCGCATGTGGGGGGTGACCTTCCCGTCGGTTCGCATAGACCTGCGTTCTAGTACGTGAACTTTGGGCGCCGATATGAACGTAGGGGCGTCGCATGCTCGCGTCAAGGTCCGGACCGGTGCGGGGTGTGCGGCGAGAGAAACGTGGCGGATACACGAGTAACTCCCGTGCCGTAACAGGCCGTTGCCAGGATCCCCGGGTCATTCAAGATCGTGAGGGGAGTCGAAGTCATGGCAGCACAGCGGCGATGTAGCGATGCGAGCCGGCGCAGCTTTCTCCGCAACGTGGGTCTCACCGGGGGTGCGGGCGCGATGTTCGCCACCATGGGCTCCCTCGGCCTCGCGCCCACGGCGCAGGCGGCACCGCGTGAACAGCCCTTCCGCGCGCTGAAGTCGAGCGATTTCACGCTCACCGGGCGGGGCGCCGCCAAGGTGGTCGTCGTGGGCGGCGGCATCGCCGGGCTCGCGTCCGCCTACGAACTGGGCAAGGCGGGTTACGACTGCACGGTCCTGGAGGCCAGGGACCGCACCGGCGGCCGCAACTTCACGGTACGCGGCGGCGATTCGACCACCGACCTGTACGGCAACACGCAGACGGCCCGCTTCGGCGAGGGCCAGTACATGAACGCGGGCCCCGCCCGTCTCCCGCAGTGGATGGTCACCCTCGACTACTGTCGGGAACTCGGCGTCCCCATCGAGGTGTTCACGAATACGAACGCGGACGCCTATATCTACAACGAGTCCACCGGCATGACCAAGCCGATGAGATACCGCACCGCCAAGGCCGATGTCTACGGCTATGTCTCCGAGTTGCTCGCCAAGGCCACCGACAAGGGGGCCCTCGACAAGGAGCTGACCGCCACCGATCAGGAGAAACTCGTCGAGTTCCTCAAGGATTTCGGCGAACTCGGCGACAAGCTGACATACGAGGGCGGTGAGCGGCGCGGCTACACCGCCGTCCCCGCCGCGGCGGGAACCCCCGGTGTGCTCCTCGGCGACCTTCCCACCGCCTCCGAGGTCTTCGCCACCGGCGTCGGCCGCTACTTCTCCTTCGAGTTCGGCTTCGACCAGGCGATGCTGATGTTCCAGCCGGTGGGCGGCATGGACCAGATACCGCGCGCGCTCACCAAGGCGATCGGGGCCCATCGCATCCGTACAGGGGCGGCGGTTTCCCACATCATCGACAAGGGGAGTGGCGTCACCGTCACCTACACCCAGGGCGGCCGTACGCGGTCCATCGACGCCGACTACTGCGTCGGCGCCCTGCCGCCCAACATCCTCGCCAAGATCCCGCACAACCTCGGCTCCGGTGTCCAAAGCGCCCTCGAGGCGATCACTCCGCAGTCCGCGGGCAAGATAGGCCTGGAGTACCGCTCACGCTGGTGGGAGCTGGACCACAACATCTACGGCGGCATCACCGAGACCGACCAGGACGTCACCCACATCTGGCACCCCTCGTACGGCTTCCACGGTGAGCGTGGCGTCCTGATCGGCTACTACAACTACGACGACGACGCGGACTCGTACGCGAAGCTCAGCCCCAAGGAGCGCGAGCAGCGCGCGGTGGCCGCTGGTGTGAAGATCTACGGCGAGAAGTACCGCACCGAACTGGCGTCCTCCTTCTCGCACCACTGGCGCCAGACGCCCCACCTGGAGGCCGCCTGGCACGACACCCCCGGAGGACCCGACGACGTCCGCTACAAGCCGTTGAACCAGCCAACGGGGCGGGTCTACTTCGCGGGTGACTGGCTCAGCTACACCGACGCCTGGCAGCACGGCGCCTTCACGTCCGCCCGCAAGGCGGTCACCGCGCTCCACGCGCGCGTGCTGTCCTCGTAACAGGGGTGTGGTGTCCTCATAGCCCTCTGTAGATGTCCGTCCAGCCGCTCGTGGCGACTGAGAAGTCGGTAAGAGGTGGTGGTGCGCGGCGCGGGCCGGGAATGCCC
>NZ_JBEZKJ010000208.1:0-2917 GCF_040651675.1 Streptomyces sp. NPDC048415
GCCGCGGCCGACGTCTGTGGCAGGCCGGGTTCGCCCCCTCCGCCCCTACCCGTCCCGTTACCTGGGGGGCTCCGCTCCCCAGCCCCCCGTATCGCGCTTCGCGCTCGTCCTCAAGCGCCGGACGGGCTGTAACCCCCCTTATCTTTGAAGTGTTCGTCCTCTCCGGTTCAGAAAGGCCGCTGCCGACATGGTGCAGATCAAGACCCCCGAGCAGATCGCCAAGATGCGCGAGGCGGGGCTGGTCGTCGCCGCCATTCATGCGGCCACGCGTGAGGCGGCCGTGCCCGGTGCCACCACCAGGGATCTCGACGAGGTCGCCCGCAAGGTGCTCGCCGAGCACGGGGCGAAGTCGAACTTCCTCGGGTACGGCGGATTCCCCGCCACCATCTGCACCTCGGTCAACGAGGTCGTCGTCCATGGCATCCCCGATGACAAGACCGTCCTCAAGGACGGGGACATCATCTCCATCGACTGCGGCGCGATCGTGGACGGCTGGCACGGCGACGCCGCGTACACCGCCTTCGTGGGCTCCGGTCACGCCCCGGAGCTGGTCGAGCTCTCCCGGGTGACCGAGGAGTCGATGTGGGCGGGTATCGCGGCGATGAAGCAGGGCAACCGGCTCGTCGACGTCTCCCGCGCGATCGAGACGTACATCCGCCGCCAGCCCAAGCCCGGCGGCGGCAAGTACGGGATCGTCGAGGACTACGGCGGCCACGGCATCGGCACCGAGATGCACATGGACCCGCATCTGCTGAACTATGTCGAGCGCAAGCGCGGCAAGGGCCCCAAGCTGGTGCCCGGCTTCTGCCTCGCCATCGAGCCGATGGTGTCCCTGGGCACCCCGAAGACCGAGGTCCTCGAGGACGACTGGACGGTCATCACCACGGACGGCACATGGTCCTCCCACTGGGAGCATTCCGTGGCGCTGACGGAAGAGGGCCCGCTGGTCCTCACCGCGCCCGACGGGGGCAAGGCCAAGCTCGCCGAGCACGGAATCACCGCTGCCCCGGACCCGTTGGCTTAATGATCTCCGTAGCCGGGCATTCTCCCTCGATTCGTCTTTCAGGGTGCCCTGACGTAGACTGACTCGTCGGCTCTCGTGCACCCGCATGTCTGCATGCGCTCGCGCGGAGTCGATCAAGGTAGTCGATTCGAAGGGCGAAGCGTGGCCAAGAAGCAAGGTGCCATCGAGATCGAGGGCACTGTCGTCGAGTCTCTTCCGAACGCCATGTTCAAGGTAGAGCTCCAGAACGGCCACCAGGTTCTGGCACACATCAGCGGCAAGATGCGTATGCACTACATCCGCATCCTCCCTGACGACCGGGTCGTGGTGGAGCTGTCTCCGTACGACCTGACACGTGGCCGGATCGTCTACCGGTACAAGTAGATCTTGCCTTTACTCCGTGTCCCCGGTTCCGGGGCGCGGGTGGTGGCACTGACCCGGAGAACCTCACCTAATGAAGGTCAAGCCGAGCGTCAAGAAGATCTGCGACAAGTGCAGGGTGATCCGCCGTCACGGTCGGGTCATGGTCATCTGCGAAAACCCGCGCCACAAGCAGCGCCAGGGCTGACGCACGACCGAACCTTCTGCACCCGCAGAAACTTCGCGCGACGCAAGCAGTACATGTTCATACGCAGAATCCAGGGCTGAGTCTCCTCAGGCCTGACACCCCCGGTCGGAGGCCGGGGACCCGGTTCGTACCGAATCTTCGGCTGTGTCTTCCGAACAGCGTGAAGAGGACGGCGGGCGGGAATCGGTTCTGCGGAAGACCTCCGAACGACAACTGGAGCCATTGAATGGCACGCGTTTCCGGTGTTGACATCCCGCGCGAAAAGCGTGTGGAGGTCGCCCTCACCTACGTGTTCGGCATCGGCCGGACCCTCTCGCAGAAGACGCTGGCCGAGACCGGCGTGAACCCCGACACCCGCGTTCGTGACCTCTCCGAGGAGGAGCTGGTCCGGATCCGCGAGTACGTCGACGCCAACTTCAAGACCGAGGGTGACCTCCGTCGCGAGGTGCAGGCCGACATCCGCCGCAAGGTCGAGATCGGCTGCTACCAGGGTCTGCGTCACCGTCGCGGTCTGCCCGTTCACGGGCAGCGCACCAGCACGAACGCTCGTACCCGCAAGGGCCCGCGTCGCGCCATCGCCGGTAAGAAGAAGCCGGGCAAGAAGTAGTCCTCAGCGGACGCTTGACCAAGCGGTCTTCGCTGTAGGACCGACCACCTCCCGTAGGAGTAATAGATGCCCCCCAAGGGTCGTCAGGGCGCTGCCAAGAAGGTGCGCCGCAAGGAAAAGAAGAACGTCGCTCACGGCCACGCGCACATCAAGAGCACGTTCAACAACACGATCGTCTCGATCACGGACCCCTCGGGCAACGTGATCTCCTGGGCCTCCGCCGGCCACGTCGGCTTCAAGGGCTCGCGCAAGTCCACTCCCTTCGCCGCGCAGATGGCCGCCGAGTCGGCCGCTCGCCGCGCGCAGGAGCACGGCATGCGCAAGGTTGACGTCTTCGTGAAGGGCCCGGGCTCCGGTCGCGAGACCGCGATCCGCTCCCTCCAGGCCACGGGCCTCGAGGTCGGCTCCATCCAGGACGTCACCCCCACCCCGCACAACGGCTGCCGTCCGCCCAAGCGCCGCCGCGTCTGACGCACGGTTGTCTTAAGTTTTTCCGGGGGTCCGGGCGGTACGGCACTTTGGTGACGTACCGCCCGTACCCTTGTAGCTGTTACACATCGGGCTACCGCCCGGTGGCAAGGGCATCAAATAGTGGGTGCCCCTGACCGAAGGACTCCTTCATGCTTATTGCTCAGCGCCCGTCGCTGACCGAAGAGGTCGTCGACGAGTTCCGCTCCCGGTTCGTGATCGAGCCGCTGGAGCCGGGCTTCGGTTACACCCTCGGCAACTCCCTGCGTCG
>NZ_JBEZKJ010000209.1:0-2916 GCF_040651675.1 Streptomyces sp. NPDC048415
CGCCACCGGGACAGCGTGACGGACACGCGCCGCCCGGCACAGTACCGAGGCGGCGCGTCACATCACAACAGGGCAAACGTTGCCTGATGCGGCACTAGATCAAGTGAGGCGAGGGGCAACGCCGGTCGTTTTTCCAAGATTCGCCATCATGGGCTGCGCCCCCGGATCCCATCTGAGCTGGAGGGAGTCATCAGCGCGGCCCAACCCGGCGAACCCATCCGGTCACAGCACTAGAGGGCCTTGCGCTGCAGGGTCCACGACTTGATGAGCACTGGTTCCTGCAGAAACACTGGAATCCGCGCTCGGTGCGCACTCGTCGTGTCGAGCGAGCATGAGCAATCGGCGCCGTTGGCGATCCACGGTCGGTCACCGTCGGTGGGGCAGCCGAGAACCCGCGAGTTCTGGCCGGGGCAGCGAGGGTGCAGGCTCGGGCGCGGCTGCTCGCCGTGCCATGAGCGCCAGAGCGCGGCGTAGGCGCCGTCGGCTGCTACGAGATCGTTGTGGGTGCCGATTTCGGTTCCTTCGTCCGCGCGGTCGTGGACGTCGTCGTCCACGCTGCGGGACACCAGGAGGCGGTAGCCGAGCTGCCGGTCCAGGAGTTCACGATGGCTGCCGACGGCCACGACGGAGCCGTCGACCAGGTAGTACACGGTGTCCGCCTGGTCCAGCAGGAGCGGTGACGTGCTGGTGACGAGCGAGGTGCGGCCGGACCGTGCGGCGCGCAGCCGGGTCGAGATGGCCGCCTGGGTGTGTGCATCGACCGCTGAGGTGGGCTCGACCGCCAGGAGTACCTAGATGGGCGATCAGTAGGTCTGTGTCATCGGAGCTTGAGCGACCTGTCGCTTAGCGCCCTGCGCTTGCGTACCCGATCCGGTGAACTTCCGCCAAGCCGCACGGACCAGTGTGGGCCGGATAAGAGCCTTCCCGCCTCGGCTCACAGGCGGACTGCCTGCAATGATTCCCTCCATCCTGCCGACGCAGTCAGCGGGAGTGGCACTCCGGCGGGTGCCTTGCCTGGCCGGGGCGCTTGCTGGGACCTCTACGGTGCGGATCATGAGCATCCCCACTGAGTCGATCGGCAGCATCCCCCGGCCGCGCGCCCTGCAGACGGCCCTCACCGAGCACGCCGAAGGACGACTGCCCCAGGCGGAACTGACGTCCATTCAGGAACAGGCCACCGCCGACACACTGGCGAGGCTGGAACAGCTGGGCTGTGATGTCCTCGTCGATGGAGACCAGGCCAAGCCCTCCTCCATCACCTACCCCCTCGCCGGGATGACCGACCTTGCTCCGGACGGCGTGATCATCCCCTACGCCGACGGCCACACACGGCAGCTGCCCCGCCTGACGGCAGGACCGTTCCGCTACCAGGTCCGGGCCGAGACCTACCTGCGCGACGCCCTGAGGCACACCGACCGCCCGGTCAAGCAGGCCGTCGTCGCCCCCTCCGCTCTCAGCCTGCTCTACCCGAGCGACCCCATCGGCGGCTACTCTCGCGAGGCGTTCCTGAGCGATCTCGCTGACGAGGCCGAGGCCGACATCCGGGGTTGCCTGGAGGCCGGAGCGCACTGCGTGCAGTTGGACTTCACAGAAGGGCGCCTGTCGCTCAAGCTGGACCCGTCCGGGGGCGTACTCGACAGCTTCATCGCCCTCAACAACGATGTACTCGGCCGCTTCGACGAGGCTGAGCAAACCCGTCTCGGAGTGCACACCTGCCCGGGAGCGGACCACGACTCCACGCACAGTCTGGACGTCGACTACGCGAGCCTTCTGCCCAAGCTGTTCCAGCTCAAGGCAGGCAACTTCTACCTCCAGCTGGCCAGCGAGCCCGATCCCGAGCGAGTGCTTAAGATTATCGCCGATCAGCTGCGCCCCGGGGTGCGGGTGTTCGTCGGGGTGACCGATCCGATCAGCACGACCGTGGAGACTCCCGAAGAGGTGCGGGACCGGGTCCTGCTCGCCGCCCATTACATCCCCGTCGACCAGCTCGGCACCTGCGACGACGCCGGCTTCTCCCCGTACGCCGACGACACCTCCACCTCACGCGACCTCGCCTTCGCCAAGATCGAGGCCCGCGTACGGGGCACTGCACTCGCCGCCGAGGCTCTTGGCCTGTAATCAAGATCAGAACTGCTCGCGAGCACCGGGCGCAGAGGACGCCGGTCCAGTGACGGTGCAGGACGTGAGCCGGGCACCGGCTCTGAGCCTTTGGTCTCACCCGGTGTCCGATCTCGTCCATCACCCGAGTGGAGCTCTCCCCTGGGTGGCCCGCAGTGCGGTGATCAAGGTTCGATGGCACACGATCAAACTTCAGTGACGCAGGACATTTCGGTCAGTGATCGTAGGCGGTCAGTGACCGCTTGACCGGCTGGCCGGTCTTGTCGTTGTGCCAGATCGCCGCTGTGAGCGCGAGGATCCGGCACAGGACGCGGGCCACGACCCCTGCCGGGCTCTTGCCACCGCGACGTTCCAGGTCGAGCTGTCCCTTGAAGGTCTGGTTGATCGACTCGATGACCTGCCTCAGCGGTTTGAACAGGTGTGCCCCGGCTCGTTCGGCCTCTCCTTTGCGGGCCGGCCGCAGCAGCACCAGGTGACGCTCGGCGAGGTCGTGCTCGAACTCGCGGCCGCAGTAGTTCTTGTCGCCGATGATCGTCTGCCCGGGGCGGGCTGCTTCGGCATCGGGCGCGGTGTCGAGCATGTCGCGCAGTGTTTCGCGTTCGTCGGCCTTCGCGCCGGTGAGGGTGAACAGGACCGGCAGGCCGCCGGGCGTGCACACCAGGTGCAGCCGCAGCCCCCAGAAGTACCGTGAGTGGGACGCGCACTAGTACTGCAACGGTGCTTGCTCTGAGTGCTGGGCAGTTTTCAGGGGCTGTGTCCGCGTCGTTTGTAGTGACTCAGGCGGGCCTGATACTGGCG
>NZ_JBEZKJ010000210.1:0-2687 GCF_040651675.1 Streptomyces sp. NPDC048415
TGTGCCGTCTCATGACATTGGTTCCTCGCTGTCAGGCTTGGCGGGCATAGGACGTGAGGCGATCGGCGAGCGCGATGACGAGGTCGCGTAGTTCATCGGAGCGCTCGATGACGAACGGCCGGTCGAGTGAGGCGAGTACCGGAGCCAACCAGTCGAGCCGCTGCGCCCGTAGCTCGACGCGCAGCCAGTGCTCGGCCGCCGGGTCCTGGCCAGCGGCGGGCTCGTGCTCCTCCAGGCTCGCGACGCTGGCGGGGAGGTGGGCGCGGATCTGCTCAACTGTCCCGTGGATCCGCAAGGTGACCTGATGCCTGTACTCGGCCGTGGCGAATCCTGACAACACGCGCTGTGCCGGACCGGGACCCACGGGCGCTTCGAATGAGCCGGGCAGGGCCCTCGCGGCTGCGATGCGATCGAGCCGGAAGGTTCGGTCCTCGCCGACCTGGGCGTCCTTGCCCGTCACGTACCACCGGCCCGCATGGGCGACGATCCCGTACGCGTGCAGTGTGCGTTCGCTGCGCCGTCCGTCGCGGTCGGTGTAGCGGATCGAGACCGGTCGGCGGTGGCGCACCGCATCGGCGATGGTGAGCAGGAGCCCGGCGTCCGGGTGGTCCAACTCGCCGGGCTGATCCGTGAAGGCGAGAGCTTCCAGGAGTGTGTCGAGCCGGCGGGCGATGTGCTTGGGCAGCACCCGCCGGATCTTCGCTGACGCCGTCTCGTTTGCCGTGCGCTCCGTCGTCGTCAGCTCTGCCCGGCGGCCGGCGACCAGGCCGAGCAGCACGGCCAGCGCCTCGTCGTCGCTGAGCATGAGCGGAGGCAAGCGGTACCCGGGAGCCAGCCGGTACCCGCCGTAGCGGCCGCGCACCGACTCCACGGGCACGTCCAGCTCGATCAGCTGGTCCACATACCGCCGCACAGTGCGCCCTTCGACGCCGAGATGGTCGGCGAGCTCGGCCACAGTCCGGGTGCCGCCCGACTGCAGCAGCTCCAGGAGTGTCAGCACGCGGCCGGTGGGTCGTGGCATGTTCGCAGCCTAACGCGAATACAGGACCGATTCTGTCCACTATTTCTCCTAGCCTGCGACTGCACGCCTCCAGCACAGCCAAGGAGATTCCCATGGACTTCGTCTCGATCCGCATCATCACCAGCGATGTCGCGCGCCTCGTCGAGTTCTACGAGCGAGCTACAGGGATGCAGGCGATATGGGCCACCGAGGACTTCGCCGAACTCAAGACCGCGGGCGCAACCCTCGCGATCGGCGGCACCCGCACTGTCCCGCTGTTCGCCCCTGGCTCTGCCCGCCCGGCGGACAACCACAGCGTGATCACCGAGTTCCTCGTCGACGACGTGGACCGCGTTCACCAGAACCTGACCGGCTTCGTCACCGACTTCGTCAACGAGCCCACCACGATGCCCTGGGGCAACCGGTCGCTGTTGTTCCGCGACCCCGACGGCAACCTCGTCAACTTCTTCACTCCCGTCACCCCGGAGGCGATCGAAAAGTTCGCACGCTGACGCCACACACAGCCGCTCATGCGGGAGCCCCGAGATCTCAGGGGCTCCCGGTGAACGCGGCCGCCGAGTCCAGGAGCGCCACCAGCAGGGGACATCGGAACGCACCGCTGACCCCTGAAGGACGTCTGCGCTTGTGCCTGCGGGTCGATGCCGGACGTCCGATCGCACACGTCGCTGCAGAAGCAGGAATCTCCCGCCGCTGCCTGGCCAAGTGGTACGCCCGCTGGTTCGCCCACGGCGAGGACGGCCTGACGGATCGCTCCTCCCGGCCCATCGCCAGCCCCAACCGCACGAGCGAGGACATCGCCGATCTGGTAGAGGCGCTGCGGCGCCAGACCAAGTACGGGCCCGCCCGGCTCGCCGCCGAACTGCAGAAGCTGCACGGCATCACCGTGGCACCGGCCACCGTGCACCGAGTCCTCGTCCGGCGAGGGCTCAGCCGCCTGCGCGACCTCGATCCGCCCACCGGCGAGCAACTGCGCGAAGTCGTCCGCTACGAGCACGACCGGGTTGGCGACCTGGTCCACGTCGACGTCAAGAAGCTCGGTGGCATCCCCGCCGGTGGTGGCTGGCGAATGCACGACCGCGGCACCGAAGCCGCACGGGCCTCCAAGCGCACCGGTCCCGGTACCGGGAAGGTCGGCTACACGTACCTGCACACGGCGATCGACGACCACTCCCGGCTCGCCTACACCGAGGCTCTGAACGACGAGAAGGCCGTGACCGCAGCCGCGTTCTGGCATCGTTCCGTCGCGTTCTTCGCCGCCCACGACATCACGCCGATCCGCCGCGTCCTCACCGACAACGGCTCCTGCTACCGCTCTCGCGCCTGGGCCGCTGCCCTGGTCGTGACGGGAACGAAGCACAAGCGCACCAGGCCGTACACGCCGCGGACGAACGGGAAGGTGGAGAGGTTCAACGGGACGCTGGCCCGCGAGTGGGCCTACGTGCGCGACTACACCTCCGAGCAGGAACGCAGGGCCGCGCTCGCGGACTTCCTCAACTACTACAACCACGAGCGCCCGCACTCCGCGCTCGGAGGCCGGCCACCCATCAGCCGGACCTCCGGCAGCGACTACCGCATCGTGTTCGACCAGCCACCGAAGCCACTCGACACGATCCCGCAGCAGCTCACCTTCGAGGACGCCGTGGAACCAACGTTCTGAGACACCACA
>NZ_JBEZKJ010000211.1:0-1207 GCF_040651675.1 Streptomyces sp. NPDC048415
TCATTGGGTGGTGAGGAATTGTTCGGCCCAGACGGTTTTGCCGGTGGGGGTGTGGCGGGTGCCCCAGCGTTGGGTGAGTTGGCCGATGAGGAGGAGGCCGCGGCCTCCTTCGTCGTAGGTGCGGGCGCGGCGCATGTGGGGGGTGGTGTTGCTGGTGTCGTGGACTTCGGTGGTGAGGGTGTTGTTTTGGTGGATGAGGCGGAGCTGGATGGGGGGTTGGCCGTAGCGGATGGCGTTGGTGATGAGTTCGCTGACGATGAGTTGGGTGGTGAAGGCGGCGTCGTCGAGGTGCCAGGTGGTGAGTTGGTGGGTGGTGTGTTGGCGGGCTTGGGCGACGATGGCGGGGTCGGAGGGGAGGTTCCAGGTGGCGATGTGGTGGGTGGGGAGGGCGTGGGTGCGGGCGATGAGGAGGGCGATGTCGTCGTCGGGGGGGTGGGTGAGGAGGGTGGTGAGGATGCGGTCGCAGATGGTGTCGAGGGTGTGGGCGGGGCGGGTGAGGGCGTGGAGGAGTTGGTTGAGGGCTTCGTCGATGTCGTGGTCGCGGGGTTGGAGGAGGCCGTCGGTGTAGAGGGCGATGAGGCTGCCTTCGGGGAGGTGGGTGTCGAGGGTTTCGAAGGGGAGGCCGCCGAGGCCGAGGGGTGGGCCGGGGGGGACGTCGAGGAGGTGGACGGTGTGGTCGGGGGTGAGGACGGCGGGTGGGGGGTGGCCGGCGCGGGCGAGGGTGAGGTGGCGGGAGGCGGGGTCGTAGATGGCGTAGAGGCAGGTGGTGCCGATGCCTCCGGCGCTTTCGGGGGCGTTTTCGGTGCCGGTTTCGTCGGCGGAGAGGTGGATGACGAGGTCGTCGAGGTGGGTGAGGAGTTCGTCGGGTGGCAGGTCGACGTCGGCGAGGGTGCGTACGGCGGTGCGGAGGCGGCCCATGGTGGCGGAGGCGCGGATGCCGTGGCCGACGACGTCGCCGACGACGAGGGCGACGCGGGCGCCGGAGAGGGGGATGACGTCGAACCAGTCGCCGCCGATGCCGGCGCGGGTGCCGGCGGGCAGGTAGCGGGTGGCGATGTCGAGGGCTTCCTGGTCGGGCAGGGTCTGGGGGAGCAGGCTGCGCTGCAGGGTCATGGTGGTGGTGTGGTTGCGGGGGGTGGGGCGGGGGGTGTGGTGGATGCTGCGGGCGGTGCGGGCGGTGAGTTCTTCGGCCAGCCAGAGGTCGTCG
>NZ_JBEZKJ010000211.1:1302-2579 GCF_040651675.1 Streptomyces sp. NPDC048415
GTCCGGCTGGTAGGGGTCGGGGTGGGTGTGGCGGCTGAAGAGGGCGATGCCGAGGGTGGTGCCGGCCGTGCGGATCGGGACGGCCATCGCGGTGTGGGTGCCTGGTCCGCCGATCCGGGCGGCGCTGTCCGGGTCGTGGGCTGTCCAGCGGGCGAGGGCGGGGCCGCTGATCAGGGTGGCGTGGCCCTGGGCCAGGCATTGGGCCACCGGGGACAGCTCCGGATAGCGGGAACGCTCCCCCGCGGAGGCGGAGGCCGAGGCGGAGGCGGAAGTGGAAGGGGAGGCTGAGGGGGCGGCTGAGGGTGCGGGGTGGGGGTGGTGGGTGGATCGGGTGGCGGTGCGGGTGAGGGTGAGTGTTGCGGCCGGTGGGGGCGTGTCGGTGTCGCGGGGGGTGTCGAGGAGGTCGACGGCGGCGAAGTCGGCGAGGCGGGGGACGGCGAGGTCGGTGAGTTCCTGTGCGGTGCGCCGGGCGTCTGTGGTGGTGCCGATGCGGGCTGAGGCGTCGTGCAGCAGCTGCATCCGCCGGCGGGCGGACTGCTCCGGTCCGGTGGGGTGCGCGGTCAGGCACACCGCGTGGACCCGGCCGGCGGGGTCTTTCAGCGGGGCCAGCGACGCCGGCCAGCCGTGCTCCGCGGCGGGGCCGCTCCCGCCGTGCTCCGCGGCGGGGTCGCTCCCGGCGTGCTGTGTGGCGGGGCCGCTCCCGCCGTGCTGTGTGGCGGGGCGGGTGGGGTGGAGGTGGGTTTCGGTGTGCTGGATGTCGCCGCTTTCCAGTGCCCGGCGCATCGTCGCCTCGGTCTCCTGGCTCGCCGGGTGGGGGACGAGGTCGGGCAGGCGCAGTCCGCGCATCTGGTCCTCGGTCAGGGCCAGCGCCTGCTCCATGCCGGCGTTGG
Source organism: Streptomyces sp. NPDC048415 (assembly GCF_040651675.1). NCBI lineage: Bacteria > Bacillati > Actinomycetota > Actinomycetes > Kitasatosporales > Streptomycetaceae > Streptomyces > Streptomyces sp. NPDC048415. The sequence goes on from NZ_JBEZKJ010000211.1 coordinate 2,193, forward strand.
CCCGTACCAGCCGCAGCTGCGTATCGAAGACCGCGAGGATGCAGGGGGACTGGCGGAACACCCACCTCTCCAGCGCCTCACTCCCCAGCACCTCGTCTGCGGGCGGCTGCGGTGTGCCTGCAACGGCGGCTACCACCAGCCACTCGCCGGCCGGGCCGCCCGTCGGGCCGCCCGGTGTGGCCGGGCCTTCCGGGGTGGCCGGGCCTTCCGGGGTGGCCGGGCCTTCCGGGGTGGCCGGGCCTTCCGGGGTGGCCGGGCCTTCCGGGGTGGCCGGAGTGTCGGGGGTGGTTGGGGTGTGGGGGGTGCGGTGGTGGGCGAGCAGGGGCTGTTCGAGGCGGTGGCCGTCGCGGTGGCGCAGGGCCACGGTGCCGTTCCATCTCGCCCGCC
>NZ_JBEZKJ010000212.1:0-2538 GCF_040651675.1 Streptomyces sp. NPDC048415
GTCACTCTGCTGACGACGATGTGGAGTACGGCGGCAAGCCGGGCGCCTGCCCGGCCGGCAAGTGCCAGGGCAATCGCCTGCACCAGGGCCACCAGCACCACAGTGCGACGTCCGTAGCGGACGGTCAGGCCCCCGACCTGTTCCGCAAAAGTACGACGCGCACAATCAGTGACATCGCAGAACAGCCGCCGCACTGACAAGTCGACGACCACCGGACACCCGCCCACGGCGGCGTCCGCCAGGTGTCTCCTATACCGGCTGTGGACGCGGTAGGAGCAAAGACCGCACGACGGACATGGAAGCGCACCGTCCAGAGTGCGGGCCTTGACCCGCACCACGCCGTCCTCCATCCACACGTGTTCCACCAGCACCTTCTCCAGGTGCGGGAACACGATGCCCACCAAGTCATCACACACGGCAGACCATGCCACCGGAATGACGCTCCGTCACTCCGTCACGGAAATCTTGACTGAGCCTCTCGATGACGCCGCCGACAACGCGCACTTGGGCCAGACGCGGGCACACTCTGGTGATCCGGGTGCCGGGACGTTCCCGGCGCCGCTTCTCCATCGCCGCTCTGGCCTGCTACAAGCAGGGCGAACGCTCCCGCCTGATCTACCAGCCCAAACAGCACGTCGATCACAAACGGGGCGGCAGACGCAGTTTCACCTGGACCGATTACCGAGACCTGCTGACCGCTGCCCATCAGCAGCTCGGCGCCTCGATCGTGCTCGTCCGGGACAACTTGAACGTGCACAAGGACCGCCGACTGCGGGAGTTCATCGGCGCCCAGGACTGGATCACCTGCTACTTCCTGCCGGCGTACGCACCCGACCTCAACCCCCGTCGAGGGCATCTGGTCCCTGCTACGACGCAGCAGCCAGGCCAACACCGCCTTCACCGACCCCGACCACCTGATCCGCACCCTCCGGCAGGGCCTCCGTCAGATTCAGTACCGCAGCAACCTCGTCGATGGATGCCTCACAGAAACCGGCCTTCCCTGACGACATCACGACACGAAGGTCAGTAGCAGTCAGGCCGTGCCGTCAGGTAGGCCTTGGCGAGGTTGTCCAAGTGGCGGGCCATCGCGTCGCGGGCAGCCTCAGAGTCCCCGTCCCGGACAGCGCGGAAGACATCTTGGTGGTCGTCACATACTTGCGCCCAGAATCCCTCACTCGGCGACTCCCGGTCGATTCTGGAACCGAGTACCGACTCAATCGGGGCGCTCAGCGCCGCGACCAGAGGATTGCCTGCAGCCTCGAGCAAGAGGTTGTGGAAACGGTGGTTCTCTGCCCACTGCTCCGGGCCGTGCAAGTCTCGCGCACGATCCACCGATTCAGCCATCTTGGCCAGATCCGCGTCACCCCGCCTGCTGGCCGCAAAGCCCGCCGCCGGGATCTCGAGTAGCCGGCGTGCTTCGGCCATCTGATCCGTGGTCAGTTGAGTCCTTGAGAGCAGCGTCAGGGCCGTCTGCATGTACGCCGCCACATCGGCAGGCGATGGTTCCGCGACGAACGTGCCGCCGTTAACCCCCCGGACGGTCGTGATCAAGCCTTCAGCCTCAAGCCTGCGGATCGCCTCACGCCAGGTACTGCGTGACACCCCGACCTGGCCCGGTAGCTCCGGCTCGGTCGGGAGCTGCTGCCCCGGCATCAGCTCCCCGAGCACGATTCTCCGGCGAAGCTCATCGGCAACCCGCAGGTAGCTCGGCGGGGAAGCGGTCTGTTTATTCACGCCCCGAATGTACCTCCGGCCCGTTCTTGGTGTCCTGCTGGTGGTCGGCCGCGGCGGCGCTTGCCCGTGGCGGGCCGGGCGCGGAACTCCACGTAGCGTGGGACCTTGAAGGGCGCGAGGCCTGACCCCGCTGGCGCTGGCCGCCGGACAGCGTCCCGGGCCGCCCCCACACACCCAGTGGCAAGATCCACAAGGCGGCCCTGCGCGCCACCAGGAACAGCTGCTGGCCATCCCCGAGCCCCACGACCGTCTCGCGCTACTTTCTGCCTGCTGACGAACGGTCCCTGGCGATCGAGAGGGCCCGAATCGCGCTCTCCTCTCGGGCACAAATAGACCCGGGTGTGAAGGAGTTCTTCGGCCGCCTCGAACCTGGCATGCGCGCCGTCGCCGCCATGGGGCTCGAAGGCTTCATCGCATCGGAGAGCATGAACGCCACGGTTGACCTCGTGCGCTTGTGGACCAGCGGCATCGCCATCTCTGCGGTCGAGCACCCCGAAATTTCAGCATGATCTAGCGCGGAACCCCGGGTGTTCACGTCCGGGAGGAAGCGCTTCTCTGGACTGCTCTGACCCGCGCGCGTGCATGGGTCTGCACTGTTGGCCTCAGCCGTCTACTGCGGGCGCTGCTGGTTTTCGATGTACTCCTTGATGATGCTGAGCGGGGCGCCGCCGCAACTCGCCGCGAAGTACGAGGGTGACCAGAAGTGCGCGCCCCACAGGTACTTGCGGATGTGGTCGGGGTACTCCTGGCGGAGTCTGCGGGCGGAGACGCCTTTGAGGGAACCGACCAGCTTGGAGACCGAGA
>NZ_JBEZKJ010000213.1:0-2496 GCF_040651675.1 Streptomyces sp. NPDC048415
ACTCCAAGTTCACGCAGGCCTTCGACGCCGTGCTCGCCGACGCCGGACTCAGGATCGTCAGAAGCGGTGTACGGATGCCGCGGATGAACTCCATCGTGGAGCGCTGGATTCAGACCTGCCGACCCGAACTCCTGGACCGAACCCTGATCTGGAACCAGAGCCACCTTCTACACGCGCTCCGCGAGTTCGAGACCTTCTACAACGAGCATCGACCCCACAGAACGTTGGAGCAGGGGCGACGGATCGTCAGGTCGCTGTTGCGGTGTGGCTGGGCGTGAGGGCAGGCGGGAGCCACGCGCTGGTGGTGAAGAGCTGTTCCAGTGCGTCGAGCTTGTTCCAGCCCCACCCCACCTGACGCGGCGAACCCGCCCCGACCAGCCCAGACGGGTGTTACAGCCCGTTCTTCACCGGACAGCCCGGCCGTCGCAAGTTAGTGAGACTGCGACGGGGGCCACTGACCGCGGGACAGGTCGTGGTCGAGCAGTCGGTCGCTGACATCGCCCTTGTAGAAGAGGTCCGAGCCGAACTCGTCACCGAAGTGCTCCGCCAGCAAGGACGAGAACAGCAGGGCGGCTGACTGTGGCCGGTGGTTCATGACCAGCTGACTGGTCTCGCCCGCCTCGTTGAAGTACACGACGACGAAGTTGTAAATCTCGATTCCACCCGGACGGTAGGTCTCGCTGCCACGGATGGTGGAGCGGTAGTCCTCCAGGAAGAGCTCGCCGCGCTTGCCGAAGAAGCGGAAGTCCTGGAAAGCGTAGTTGCTTCGAGCGAAGCTCAGCAGCTTCCCTACCTTTTCCTTGCCGATCACTTCACCGTTGGCGAAATTGCCCTGGAGGATGACGTCGTCGGCGAGATTGTCGAGCCACTCTGGGTAGTAGTCCAGGTGCGGCGCCTGGTTGTTCAGCCTGCCGGTGGGCTCGTTCGGTGTGGTCATGGCAGTCGTCTCCTCGTTCCTACATTTGTTTCGGCGTGTTTCCGAGCTCGGGACGTCCGGAGGTTTTGGAATTCACTAGCGCGGCGCACCTTCGAGCCAATTGCAGCTCCCCTCGTCCGAACAAGAAATTCTCGTTCGAATCAGGGAGATGGAGATGTCGTCGGGGGGATATCGAGCGCCTCGGCGACCAGCCTGTTGACCGTGGCGGTCACCTTGCGCTTGTCCTCCAGTTTCGATGTGCCCGCCAGCAAGCATTCCTGCTTCGAGCAGTTCCTCCGATGAAAATAATCGTTGACCGTAACGGTCGCTGTCCAACGAAAGTCAGAGACTGCACTTATCTCACTGAGAGATAAGTGGGGGGTCTCTGAGGGATACTGGGAGGGTGGAACTGCGCCAGCTCGAGCACTTCGTCGCCGTCGCCGAGGAAGCGAACTTCACCCGTGCCGCCGCACGGCTGCACGTCGTCCAGTCCGCTGTCTCCACCACGATCAAGAACCTCGAGCGAGAACTCGGCACGCCGCTGCTGGAACGCACCACCAAACGCGTGCTGCTCACCGATGCCGGTGCTGCCCTGCTCCCGCGCGCCCATGCCGCTCTCAACGCCGCCCGGGAAGCCGCAGACGCGGTGGCCGAGGTCCGCGGAGGACTGCGCGGCACCCTGCGGCTGGGCACGATGAACACGGTGGGGCTCATCGACTTTCCTGCGCTCCTCAGTGAATTCCACCGGCGTCATCCCGGTGTGCTCCTGCAGACCAGCGCCGCCGCCTCCGGCTCCCAGGGCCTGATCGACGCCCTCCTCGAACGGCGGCTCGACCTCGCCTTCGTCTCCCTGCCCGGACCGCACCCGACGGGCATCACGCTGACCGACCTCGTCACTTCGGTGCTCAACCTCGTCGTGCCGGCCGACCATCCGCTCGCGAAACGTCGCACCGTGCCGATCACCGAACTAGCCGGCCTGGACTTCGTCGACTTCCCCGTGAGCTATGGCATCCGGACCGTTGCCGATCAGGCCTTCGCTGCCGCCTCCGTGACCCGTCGCGTCGCCCTCGAGATCACCGACGTCCCCACCGGCGTGGCCTACGTCCGCAACGGCCTGGGCGTGGCGCTATTGCCACGGCCTGCCCTCGCCAAGGCGGAGGACGTCGCCACGCTGACCATCGACGACGCCGATCTGGACTGGCCGTTTTCCCTGGCCGTTCCGTCCGAGCGCACGCCCAGTCGTGCGGCACGTGCCCTGATCGCGATAACGCCCCAGTTCCTCATCTGGCGAGCATGAGCATCGCCTCGGAGTGAACCGCCCCGGGTTCGATAGAGATCTCAGATTATGGTTGTGACCTGCGGTTTCGTGGATTCCATGTAGTGGTTGGTTTCGTACTCGACGGGCGGAACGTGCCCTATCTCACCGTGGAGTCGGCGGTGGTTGTACCAGTCGACCCACTCTGCGGTGGCCAACTCGGCCTGGGAGAGCGACTTCCAGGGCCGTCGGGGCTTGATCAGCTCGGTCTTGTACAGGCCGATCGTGCTCTCCATCAGGGCATTGTCGTAGGCGTCGCCGACCG
>NZ_JBEZKJ010000214.1:0-2265 GCF_040651675.1 Streptomyces sp. NPDC048415
ATTGCGGGGCGTGAGTCACGCGCCCCAGCACCTTCCTAGGTGTCCGGACGGAGGAGGCCACACCACAGCCAGTGGTGCCCTACCTCCAAGCCCGGTCGTTTACGACCGGGTCAAGTTGACCGTTCGTGGCACACCACATGTTCGATTCTAGAGCTGTTCAGGGTGGGGCAGCGCCACGGGGTCTGATCGTCGCCGGATCCCAGCGGTAGAACCGGCTGAAGGCGACCACGGCCCGCCACTCCGCCTCGTAAAACCGCGGTTCCACCCATGCGACGGCGCGGCATCCGGCCCCTTGTAGTGGCATCGCAGCTCGCCCTCATGCCAGCGGCCGCCGGCGCGCACCTCGACTGCGCGGCGTGGCCAGTAGCACCGGATCGATCACCGGTCGGCGCGGCTCAGTCAATGTCCTCGAACGCGGGGCGCCGACCCGCGCGGCGCCGTACGAAACCGCGTTGGCCGGCCAGCAGGGTGATGCCTGTCCATCCGAGTAGGCCCATGACGAGACTGCTAAGTTGGCTGCTCGGATCGACGTCGGAGGCCGCCTCCAGTGGGACGACGCCCTCCGGGTCGCTGATGACCTCGATTCGGTCGCCTACCTCCCACTCCGGGTGGTCCCCGTCGTAGTCCAGGGTCTCCTTGAGCTCGCCCGACCGGCCGATGAGGGTAAAGCGGTGGTTCGAGCCGCCGTCGTCGGCGGCGCTGTCGGCTGCGATGCGGACGATCTCGCGCACGCCCCGGTTGTCGAGCGCGGCCTCGGGGGCGTACTGGACCGAGCCCACGAGGACGAACACCGCTGGCAGGAAGGAGAGGAAGGCGAGCCACCACGCGTAGTGGAGGAAGCGCAGGGTGATCACGAAGACGAGGCACCCGATGAGACCGGTGATGATCGGGATCACGTCCATGCCCAACGCGAGGTATGAGATCCCGGTGTTGGCCGCGGCGATGATCCAGCCGAGCCCCATCACGACGAGGGTGAAAAGGAGGTACGTACCCCGATCCACGGTCCTGCCCTGCGACTTTTTCATGTCCACTTCAGCCATCAGGGCAGCATAGACAGCCGGCCCGCCACGGCCCGCGTCCGGGCCCGGCGGTTCCGTCCCGCGGAGCGCATGCCCACCGTGACCCACACGCCCGTGTCCGGCAAGGTCGGCAGTCGTACGGTGGCGGGCATGGGCAGGGACGGTGTTCCCCGGCTGAGGCTGGTCGTGCTGCGCTCGCAGCCGCCTGAAGACCAACGCGCTGCCGTTGCCGTTCGGAACGGCGCCCATCGACGCCCGGCCGAACGGCAAGCGGGATCACTTCCATCCTTCACGCCCCCGTGACCTGCAAAAAGAGGATGTGACACAGGCGCTTAGCTTGATCCTTAACATCGGGCTTGATCGCGTTCGGTTAGCGTCGCGGGGCGTTTGACGGTTTTGCCCACGTCGTGGCGGGTGGCGGGGTGCCGGTTCTTGGAGCCGGGTGGGCGTCCGGGGCCGGGGCGGCTGGGTTTGGGCACGCGGGCCGGACAGATGAGATGCGGGCGGAGGTGTCGGAACCCGCGCCGGACCCGGGTCGGGGTGAGAACAGTGCCGGGGCGGGTGCTCTTCTCCCAGGGCTTGCGATGGTCGGCGGTGAGCCGGGCGGCAAGACGGAGTTGTGTGTGCGCGGCGATGACAAGCCACGTCCAGCGGTCCGCCGCCTCCGGCTCACGCAGCCGTGGCCGGGCCCAGCCGAGAGACTGCTTGAACAGGCGAAATGTGTGTTCAAGATCGAATCTGCGCAGGTAGCACGACCAGACGAAGTCGACGTCGTTTGGGGTGGCGCCGGTGGCCGAGGACCACAGCCATACCGGTGGCGCGTCGCGGTCACCGGGCAGGTGGTCCACCTCAGGCGGATCAAGGTGCCCTCGAGGATGGGGAGTTCGCCGTCGTGGTCGATCCAGGCGGAACGCTGCTGGAGTTCGGGGTGGAGCCGGTCCCAGGCGCGGGCTTCGGCCTTGCCGTAGCGGGGTGTGTCGTTCACCGTCACCACGGACGGCTCCGTCCAGGTCTGCGGCCTGGCAAGACTGAACTCCTTGCCGTGCTTGGGCGGCCGTGGCCTTCAAGGCGGTCCAGGAAGGCCACACGCTCATCGCCCTGCGCAACGTCGACGCGGCCGTCTTCTGGACGCCGCCCGGCACGCCCCCGGACACGTACCGGATCGGGACCGGCTTCGGCGAGGTCAAAGCCAAGTTCATCCAGGCGGGCGAGATGATCCCCGAGGGCGACGACTGATGGCCGGGCC
>NZ_JBEZKJ010000215.1:0-2225 GCF_040651675.1 Streptomyces sp. NPDC048415
GTGCCGCCCCCGCAGGTCACTGCGGGGGCGGCACTACGGCTGGCATCCTGGCAGACAGCACCCAACGACCCAGAGGGGAGGGGACCCTTGACCGTGACCGTGGACATACCCGACCACATACGCGACCTCTGCGCCCACCTCGGAGACGGTGTCCCATACGCGGTCAAGGTCCTCGCCCGGCAGCTGGCCGACGACCCTCGTCTCGGCCAGCGCACCGGCAGGCTCGGCCTGTACGCTGCGACGATCGACGGCTACACCTTCGATGACTGCCCGCCCCTGACCGTGCGCTACGCCTACGGCCGTGTGCGGGTGGCGGGCGTCAGCCCCAGATCACCGCCGCCGACCACGCCCCCGTGATCAGCAGGCAGCCGAAGAGCTCCGTCAGCACACTCCACCCGCCCGAGCGCATCGCGGTCCCCACCGCCGCCCTCGCCTGTCGGTGTCCGCCCAGCCGCAGCCGCTCGCAGAGGTAGATCCCGCCGACGAAACCGGGTATCGCGCCGACCACCGGCAGCAGGCAGAAGCCGAGCAGCGCACCGGCCCCGGCGTACACCGCCATCCGGGTGGTGGCGCCGCTCGCCCGCAGCCGTCGGGGAGGCAGCATCCACCGGATCGTCTGGGACACCAGCAGGACCACGGTCGCGCCGACGAGGACGAACCAGGAGAGGGCCTGCGCGTCGCTCAGTGCCCACCACGAGACCGCGGCCCAGACGAGCCACGACCCCGGAACACCGGGCACCAGTACTCCGGACAGGCCGACCAGGATCACCACGCCGACCAGCAGGAGTTCCCACACTCCCATCTGCCAAGGGTGACTGAGCGGACCTGGGACCGCAGGTCAGTCCCGCGCCACCCAGCCCCGCTCGTACGCGTGCCAGCCCAGCTGCAGTCGCGTCGTCACGCCGGTCAGCTCCATCAGCCGCTTCACCCGGCGCTGGACGGTCCGCAGGCCCAGATCGAGCTGCTTGGCGACGCTCGCGTCGGTCAGCCCGGCGAGGAGGAGCGAGAGGATCTCCAGGTCGGTGCTGTCCGGGCCGTCCGGTTCCTGCTCCAGGACGCCACGGCTGCCCAGCCGCAGCGGCAGCGCGTCGCGCCACACCGACTCGAACAGTCCCGACAGCAGTTCCAGCAGTCCGCTCGCGTGCACGACCAGTGCGGCGGGCTCCGCGGTGTGCGAGGTGAGCGGGACCATCGCGAGCGTCCGGTCGGCGACCACCAGCTTGGTCGGCACCGTGTCCACCACCCGCACCCGCTCGTCCCGGCCGAGCGCGGCGGACAGCTCGGTGATCCCGGTGGGCTGGTCGAGGACGGACCGCTCGACGACCACGCGGTAGCGCACGCCCCGCCCGGCGGCCTGCTCCTCCGCTTCGTTGTCCATGCCGGAGACGACGACCGGGTTACCGGTGACCAGCGCGCACACCTCCTCGCTCGCGCCCAGCTGGAGCTGGAGGAAACGCTGCGCGACCGCCGCCGCGCCGATCACCACCTCGACCAGGTCGTGTACGGCGGGCTCGACGGCCTGCGCCCGGTACTCCTCGGCGAGCAGCGCAGCCGCCAGCTCCGCCTTCTCCAGCTCGTGCCGCTGCTGGGTGAGCAGCGCGCCGAGCGCGACGCCGGGCGGCGCGGCGACCCAGCGCCCGGGCCGGGCCGAGGACTGGGCGGCGAGACCGTGCCGCTCCAGCCGGCGCAGGGCGCGCTCGGTGTCGTACTCGCCGAGTGTGAGGCGCCGTGCGAGATCGGGCACGTCCGCGGCGCCCACGGACACCAGCGCCCGGTACGCCGACTCGTGCGTGTCGTCCAGACCTATCGCTCCCAGCATGCGGCGACGTCCCTCCCCAAGGATGCGTGAATGCCGTTCCGGCAGGTCGGTGGCGTTCGTGGCGGAAAACAGCCACGGCGCAAACCCGCCGTGGCACATCATCGCCGTACCACCCGCCTCTCTGCCAAGCTCACGCCACCGAGGCATCAACCACTGCCCGGAATGCCCTGCTTGGCCGCTCCGCGAATCACAGCGGAAACCAAAGGCGAGCAGGTCACACTCAGGGCCGAACCGACCGACGCCGACGGCGATTCGGTCCCGGCCGTGACCCGGGCCCACGACGTGCGTCGGGTCCCGGTCGCCCGAGCGCCGCATCTCGGTCGTCCTGCCGCAGCCGCAGGCACTGTTCGGACTCGGCGGCGTCGGCAAGACGCAGGTGGCGCTGGAGTATGTGCACCGGTTCATG
>NZ_JBEZKJ010000216.1:0-2161 GCF_040651675.1 Streptomyces sp. NPDC048415
GAGGCCGGAAGCAGCCTCGACAACGTAGGGACGGACCGGCACCACCAGACGGTTCGTGCCCGCAAGCGAAGACGGAATGGGTGCAAGGAAACTGAACCAGTGGTTGACGTCCCGTGAGTCGTCAGCGGCCTGCCAACTCTGGTGGATGGGCCGCTTTGCGGTGCTGGAGAGGGCCATAGCCGATGGACTCTCCTCTCTCGTCGTCTTGAGCCCATGGACGCCGGGAGGCCCGGACCAATACTGCGATCTGCGGTCCGTGGCGATGCCGCCGGGATATAGCTGGGCACCGAAGCCGTCACATAGATCCTCAGTGAACGTGGGAAGCGATCTGGCATCGCCCTTCCCGTCCGGCAGCCGGCCGGGCGGCGGGCAGGCGCGACGCCCGTTGATGACGCCAGATCGTGGCGGAGTCGCCGTAGTACTCAGAGGCCGGGAAAGCCGGTCACCCGGGGAAGGGCGACAGCGTGATGGCAGCAGTGCTGCTGTCGGGGAGGAACGTTGTTGAATAACGACGCGCCGTCGAAAACAACTTGGCCGGGCAGTCTGACGGCTGAGCGACGGGTACTCGATCACCAGTTGAAGCTGCACCGATGGGCAAGGAGCGAGCCGGATCGCCGGTTCGATGATGTATTCAACTTGGTCTGTGACCGGGCCACTTTGGTGGTGGCCTGGGAACGGGTGTCTGGCAACCGGGGTGCCAGGACAGCAGGCGTGGATGCGGTCACCCGCTACTACGTCGAAGAGCGTCATGGGGTGATTCCGTTCCTGGAGGAGCTTCGCTCCTCGCTCAAGGACGGGTCCTTCACCGCATTGCCGGTCAAGCAGGCGGTGATTCCCAAGAAGAACGGCAAGGTCCGTTATCTGGGAATTCCCACCCTGCGGGATCGCGTGGCGCAGATGGCGCTCAAGCTGATCCTGGAGCCGATCTTCGAGGCCGACTTTTACCCGTCAAGTTACGGGTATCGGCCCGGACGCCGGGCTCAGGATGCCATCGCTGAGATCCACCACTTCACATGCAGGCCGTCGACCTACGAGTGGGTCATTGAGGGCGACATCAAGGCTTGCTTCGACAACGTCGATCACCACGTCCTGATGGACCTGGTGGCCGAACGCATCAAGGACCGCAGGGTCCTGCGGCTGGTCAGCGCGTTTCTGCGGGCCGGGGTTGTCGAGTTGCACGGTGGATTTGCGGAGACTCTCACGGGTACTCCGCAGGGAGGAGTCGCTTCTCCTCTGCTGGCCAACATCTATCTCTCCGTCCTGGATCGGCACTTCGCCCGGATCTGGGACATCGAGATGAGCCCCCGCTGGCGTCGGCAGTATCGAAGCCGCCGAGGGTTGCCGAACTTCCGGCTGGTGCGTTATGCCGACGACTTCATCGTGCTCGTGCACGGCACGAAGTCCGAGGCAGAAGCGCTCAAATCGGAGATCGGTGAACTGCTGGCCCGCAAATTGAAGATGGCCCTCTCGGACGAGAAGACCCACATCACCCACATCGACGACGGCTTCGTCTTCCTCGGCTTCCACATCCAGCGGAGAGCTTGGGGCGATGGCCGTCGCGTCGTGCTCACCATCCCGTCCAAGCAAGCCTTGGCGTCGGTGATGCACAAGATCAAGAAGCTGACGGGGCGGAGTGCCACTTCGCTCTCGTTGGAGGAGGTGCTGCGGACGGTCAATCCGGTCCTTCGAGGCTGGGCAGCCTACTTCCGCTATGGCGCATCCAAGAGGACATTCGCTTACCTCGGCTGGTACGCGTGGTGGAGAGTGCTCCGCTGGATTCGCTCTAAGCGCCCCCACATGACCTGGAAACAGCTGCGGCGCCGCTACTTCGGAGCGGACCGCATCGGAGAGGGCGGTCTCGTCCTCTACAACCCGGCGAAGATGAAGGTCGAGCGATACCGCTTCCGCGGAGCGCAGATCAGCACGCCATACAACGTTGACGAGGTCGATCCGGCCGGAGCACGCTTCCGCCGGACCAGCCACGACGATGTGGCGTTCGTCGGCCAGGTCAGCGAATACCTCGCCTGACACATCGGATCACGTGGAGAGCCCGTTGCGGGGCCAACTCGCACGGCGGGTTCGGCGGGCGGGGACGGGAAAACCGGCACCGGAAACGGTGCACGGCGTCCCGTCCCCGACCCAACACAGGGAACTGGACCGC
>NZ_JBEZKJ010000217.1:0-2058 GCF_040651675.1 Streptomyces sp. NPDC048415
GTCGCTGCCTCGCTTCGACGGCGGGCGCCTGGTGCTGGCGGTCGATGTGTCGCCGTGGCTGCGTCCAGACGCGCCGTGCTCGGCGGAGCGGCTGTTCTGTCCCCAGAGGCTTGGCTCAGCTCCAGCTCGGAGAAGGCCCGTTCGGCTGGCCGTATGGCACCGGTCGACCCGTGTATGCGTCGAGCAGGATGCGGTCGCCCACGGGTCGGTTCAGCTTCACCATCACTTGCTTCTGCCTTGCCTGCGCGGAGCAGTTTCCCGTCTCCGGATTCTTGACGGAGGCTGAAAGGACTACGCTGCCGCGTGTTTCCAGCACATCCACAGAAGGGCCGTCGTCGCAGGCGCCATGAATGGCGATCACGGATACGGATCGCCCATCTCCGGCAATGCGGACGAGTCGCCCGAGCGGAGCCAACTGGCTGGCGGGGAGGTCATGGGCTGGCTTGACTGGCGGAGGGGGGAGCTTCGATGGGTTGACAGCAGCCCGCTTGAGGGGGGCGGCGTAGTTCTGCAATGTGAAGAGCCAGGCTGGGACCGTCGCCGGTCCGCGGCTGGTATACAGGGTCATCTCACCCAGCTTTGCCCCGGTTACGGTGAGGTGCGGTATTTCGTCGACCCGGGCACGGGCCAGGGTCTTGTAAGTCTCCTGCGCCCCCACCATCGGCCGTGTCAGCGCTTCACCGTCCGCCCAGGCCACCTGACCACGCTTCGGCCAGGTGGCGGGCAACGTGCCTTGTAGGACGAAGTTCTGCGCCTGGTAGGCGCGCTTGTCGGCCGCGCTCCGCAGGCCGCCTCGCGGCAGCTGAACTGCCTCTCCCATTGGGTAGTAGCCAGCACGCCACGCGGCAGTTGAGGGTGAACCGTCCCAGGCTGCTGCAACCTGCCGGGCGCGATTCGCGGCCGCCTCAGCGGTGCTGACAGCCACCTTTTCGCTGCCGCAACTGGAGACGGCGCCCAGGCCGGTGGCGGACAAGGCCACCAAAGCAAGCAGGCTGGCGGTGCGCGATGCCCTGATTGGCATGTGGTCTCCCGGTAGGACGGCGACGTGGCAGGCTTGCCAGCCCTTTGACGCGGCCGGTTCAGGAAGGGTTCACCGATTACGGCAGCAGGGGAGGATCGCCGTCAGTAGACGTGTAGGCCTCGCTCATTCAGTACATCTTGTATCCGTGTCGTGTAGGTGTAGCGGTCGCTCTGCGCGTCCGAATCCCCGCATGGCTCTTCGAGGTAGTTGCCACCGGAGACGATGCCCAGGGCGGTCGAGCCATGGAGGAGGGGCTCTCCGCTGTCACCGTGCTTGCTGCAGTGGGTGGACTCCTGCATGCCGTACAGCGTCGTCCCGGCGGCGTAGGTGACGGTCGCATCGGGCTTGGTGATGTAGCCCTCCTTGTCTTGACTGGCTCCCGCACGGAGCCGCTGCCTAGGGCCAGGCGGCGGTGAGTCAGTCAAGGGCCCGGCGGTGGTCACGGGCCAGGCGGGGCCCTGGATCACGAACGCGATCAGCAGCAGCCGGTCACGAACGGCATGTTGAAGTTCCAGCAGGCTCACCGAGCGCAGGATGTGCCGTTCGTCGGGGGTGACGTCGGACAGGGCGCAGGAGACCAGAGCAGGGAAGTCGTGGCCGAAGTCGCCCCGTTGGGGAGTGCGGCCGCTGCGCCGCAGCTCGAGGAACCGCGTGACCGACAGGATCGAGGTGCAGCCAGTAGGCCGTGCGACCTCGCGGTGATCACCCGCCGGACACTCACGACCTGCGGGCCCACTGCCGCCAGCAGCTGGTCAACCACCGGCGGACCGACGCCGGGAGACCGGCCTCCTCCCTCCGCCTCCTAACGTGGCATCACTCCTACGCAGGCGTCAGGCTCTCGGGCTCGGCATACGCCGAACCCGCGATCCAACGGCCAGTTCGCCTTCCCCAGCCGGTGAAAATGAGCGGGAGATAGGCGAGAGACGTTTGTAAGACGCGCTTAGACGCCATCCGCTTATCGATCACGGGGCTGGTCTGGTCGAACAGGGTTCCTGATCGGGTGATCGCGTGAGGGCCGGCGCATGGCAGCAGGGCCT
>NZ_JBEZKJ010000218.1:0-1946 GCF_040651675.1 Streptomyces sp. NPDC048415
CTCGCCCACCCACGCACATCAGCAAGGTCCCCACCCATAACCACACCAACGAACGAGCTGGCCACTAGTCACGGTATGCACCGTTGCAGTACTAGTCGACGTTGGCAGACCCCCGTGATCGACCTGATAAGGATGAGGCCTGACTTCAAAATCTGCGCTTACACTCGCCCAGGCCAACCGTCACCACCCGACTGGGCTACGCAATCAACTCTCCAGCAGCCCGCTGGCCAGTGCTCGCTCACAGTTGATGGCATGAGCACCTCGCCAGGTCCCCTGGTCAAGCTCTGGATGTGGATTGTCCGCAACAGGGCGTTGCATGACAGTGACGACGCTGGCGCGTCCGGCTGCCTTGGTTTTCTGCTCTGGGCGGGGCCCGCGTTCGGCCTTGCTGTCGGAGGCAGTCAGATGGCCAAGCACGGTCTGCCGCTCTGGTTAGCGATCGTCGTTCCCCTTGTCGTGTGGCTCTTCTGCCTGCATTTCCTAGTTATAGATCCCGAGCGCAAGGCCACCACCGCCTTGCGCGCCAAGTGGCTCGAACCGGTGTCCATCAAGGCCAAGACGGATTTGCTCAGGACCGCTCTCACCGAAGCCTCCAACCTGTCGCGTGACCTTGAAGCACAGCTCAGCATGACCAATGCATCCCTGGAGCGCATCAAAGGTCAGAGTCAACAAGCAATTGGCTGACATGGACCAGGAAGCAGCCGACGCCGTGGCGTATGCCTGGGGCCAGCGGGCTGCCGAGAAGGAGCGCAGATACGCCAGAGTGGCCACTTTGTGGGCCGTGATCGGAATCGTCGCCACCGTGCTCGTCGGCCTCCTCGCTAGGTATCTAGCCCTGTGATCGCCGCCCCCCGCCAGCCACCACGGACGCGTGTTTGACCGCTAATGCACGAAAGCCCCGGAACTCGTCCAGGGCTTCCATGCTCACCGACGACGCTTCGGACGTTGGCGCTCCCGCCGCCTGCGGTCGACCTCATCCAGCAGGTCGTAGTAGGCAGCCGCCACCTTCCGGCACTCACGCAGCACGATCGGCACCCGACTCACCACCATGCCGAGTGCGCCCAACATGCAGACACCCACCACTGCCCAGTCAGGGACTTCCACTGGCCCTTCGAACCTCTCGGTCAATGTGGCCAGTCCGGGCATAGGGGGGCTCGGTCCGACCACGGCTGATGTGGTCAAAACCAAGTCCCTGCCCGGCTCTTCAGAGGCTCAGGTGCTGCCGCGCGGCGCCAACGCGGATAGGCGCGATCTCTCCCTATGCAGGCATCGGCACATTTGGCAGGAACACCAGGAGCTGTTGACCTCGGCCGACGAGGTCGACAGCCATGGTGTCTCCCCTCCGTACGTTGCACCGGCTTCAAACCGTTCAACGCACAAAGTGGCTGTGACGACGGGCCCTCGATGGGCCTCTCACGCAACGCTACCGAAGTTGCACTCATGGTCACCGACGCTTGTAGGGCATGTGACCCAAGTCACAGGGGCGCTGAATGCTGCCACAGCGGCAGGGCCACCCTCAGGCCGCTAAACGCACGAAAGCCCCGGAACTCGTCCGGCGCGCGGAGGTGCCATGCCCCCAGGTGGAGCCCTCGCCCAAGTTGCTTCGGGACGAAGAGGTCCAGCCGCGGACGCCTGGCGTCTGATCCTTCGGGTGAGGATCTGTACGAGGTGCTTTGACTGATGGGTGAGCACATCGCTGCTCGCGCGCCCATCCCAGAATCGCCGACGGGGGCAGACGAGCGGCTGAGCCGGGTATTCGCCTTGTTGGGTGACGCGCTCGGCAAGGGCAGGGCAGTCTAGCGGCGACTGCTGGGCGGTCTCTGGGCCGTCCGAGCTCGCTCGACAGTGGCCTAGCCTCCGCGTTTCGGTTGGGAGGGGTCAGCCAGGCTGATCGCGGCGGACCGTGGTTCTGGCCGCCTGCTGTCAAGCGGGTATGGCTGGGGCCC
>NZ_JBEZKJ010000219.1:0-1815 GCF_040651675.1 Streptomyces sp. NPDC048415
CAATGCCGCGTAGTTAGCGTGTGACACGATCCGTCAAATTGGGGGAGATCCAGCTTTGTTCGAGCATGTACGTGCCTCTGCCGACCTTGCGGATCAGCCCCTCGGCCGTCCAGCGGGTCATTGATGCCCGGAAGCTGTGGATATTGCTGTAGCCGAGTGATCGTGCGAGGTGACAGGACTTCCATGTCGCTTGGGGGTCGGTGCGCATGAGTTGGAGTGTGCGATTCCGCTGTCCTTCACCGGTCCGGCCGGGTCCGCGTCCCGCCCGGCGGCCGTCTGCCGGCGCGGTGGTCTTCGGCGGGGGCTGCGCACTCGGCGCCTGGTGGATCTTGAAGTCCAGGGCCTCGATGGTGGAGGTGGTGCGAGGCCGCGGGTCGGTGAGGCGGGAGTAGTAACGGGACATCGGCGCTTTGACCTTGCGATTACAGGTGCGCAGCCGCCGTTTGGGCAGGAGTCCGGCAAGGACGGCGCGGCCGATCCGGCCCACGGTGCCGATGGCACCCTCCTGGAGAGGATCGGGGCCGCGGACGACGCGGTCGCGGGCGGCTTCCAGGGCGATGGTGAAGCTGGCGCGGTCCGGGTCGGTTCCGGCGACGGACTCCACCGCGTCCACCATGGCGGTCCGCAGCACTTGGTAGAGCGTGAGCTGTGCCCATACTTCCTGTTCGAGACCGGTGGGGTCTGCTGAGCGCAGTACTTGCCCGTCGGCGAGTGTGTGCCGCAGGGCGTAGAAGGCCGATTCGATTTCCCAGCGTTCGTGATAGAGCCGGAGCAGGGTCGCTGCGGAGTCGGTCCGGTGGTCCAGCAGGGTGGTCGCCAGCCGGTAGTGATCGGACATGCGTCGTCCGTCGCTGGTTGTCATGCTGATCTCGGCGTCGATGATGCGGATCTTCAGCGGGCCGATGAGCGTCAGGTAGGAGCCGTCGGGCAGGGCCGCGAGAACGGCGGGCCGTCGGCGGGGGTTGAGGCGGATGAGCAGTTGGGAGCGGGTGTCGGCCGCCGCCTGGAGGAAGTCGTTCGCGTCGAATCCCCGGTCGGCCAGCAGCAGTGTCCGCGGCGACAGGAGGTGGAGAAGCTGCCGTGCGTAGAAACCTTCCCCGTGTTCGGCGGGGCCGAACGCAGCCCCCAACAGGCCGCGGGTGCCCGTCTCACACAGAGCCATCAGGCGGATCATCGGGTAGCCGGCCCATCCCAGCCGGGTGCGGGACTTGCCGAGCCAGCTGAGGTTCCGCTCCTGGTCAGGCGCCTTGACCGAGGAACACCCGTCGAAGGCGACTGTCCGCCACCGGCGGTGGCACACACCGGGCGTCCGTGGCTGGCTCAACGGGCCGGCCACGATCTCGAACAGAGTCTTGAGAGGAGCCGGTCCCACCCGTCGGCGCAGATCCCGCAGGGCCTTCTCGCTGGGGCGTGCATGACCGCCGTCCGGCAGCCCGGCGATCAGCTTGTCCCATACCCGCGCATACCCGAGCGACGGAAACAGGGACAGGGCGAGCAGGAAGTAGACCCCGACACGCGAAGGCAGCAGACGCAGCCGCCGCTGGACGGTCCGGCTCTCGGCCAGGACCTCGTCCACGAGCTCGACGGGAAGGTAGCGGCCCAGCTCTCCCAGATGCCCCGGCGCGAAAACGCCTCTCGGGACTTGATCAGGAGAGGGTGGAACGATGGCAGACTGCTCTCGCAACGGGACCTCGCACAGCAGATAGATCTTGGTCGACTACCTGCCATACCCGAGGTCCGTCTCCATGCCCCCACAACACGCCGACCCCACAGGCGATTTGACGGATCGTGTCACACGCTAACTACGCGGCATTG
>NZ_JBEZKJ010000220.1:0-1798 GCF_040651675.1 Streptomyces sp. NPDC048415
TTGCTGTGGTGATAGAAGCCCTAGACAAGCCTCATCATCCCAGCTCAGGAGGCACTTTCGCGTTTCCGATCAAGATCCGGACGCCACCGCAAGTGTAGGGTCGGGGGCTGGCGCGGTGGCGTAGTACGTACGCTCCGTTTCCAGCCCCCGCCGCATCGAACCGTGCGTGCGTTGGGTAGGCCGCCAGCGAGGTGCCTGTGACCAGGCCCTTTTCCGACGGCCCCCCACCGAACCGGGCATGCTCGCTTTCCGAGCACCACGGCTCTCCGGTGCCTTTTCTTCTCATGAGTTCTGCAGCGACGGGCGTCCGCTGTAGTGGATTCCTTCGTGGCAGACACGGCAGACGACCAGGGTCTTCCGACGGCGTGCAGCCATCATCCGAGCCCAGGCAGGCTTGGGCGCCCGCCCCCGGACATTCAGGTCCTTCAGGTGCCGAATGTGGTGCACCTCGACACCGTCATGGGACCCGCACATCTCGCAGGTGTCGGCAAGCAGGCGCTTGACGAGCTCGTTGCGTCCGCTGTTCCACACCTGCTTCGGGTGATCGTCGAGACTGCCGATCCTGGTCTTGCGCGCCAGTGAGACCCCGCCCCATTGCGCCACCAACGGCGCTCGCCCTTCACCACGTTCGACGGTGACCTGAAGTCCCCGGCGGGGACCAAGATCAGTGTCAAGTACGGCCCGGTAGCGGGCATAGATCCTGGGGACGCGGACGCGGTACTTCCGCGCCAGCGTCTTGACCAGGGACCGCTCCATGACGTACTTGAGCCGTCCGAGACGGTGAAGGTTGAACGCGAGCTGGTAGTAACCGGCGATCCCGCGGAACTCCGCCTGGTACTGGGCGACGATGGAGAAGTCGCTGTTGACCGTGCGTTCAGTCCGCCGGACCGGTCGGCCGTGGTGCATGTAGGGGCGACACTTGGCACGGACGACATCAGCAGGCACCTTCAGCCCGATCTGCGCGTTGATGCTGCGCTGACCGCGATGGTCGTGCTTGGTGTCGTTGTCCAAGACCACGATCTCGTAGCCGAGGAACCGAGCGGCCTTCGTCCGCCCGTGCGTGATCAAGGTCTTGTCCTCGGCCAGTTCCAACTTGAGCTCGTCGCGCAGGAACCGGCCGACGTCGGCCTTGATCTCCTCGGCTTCCCGCTTCGGCCCGGTGAAGCCGAGCAGCCAATCGTCCGCGTAACGGCAGTAGTTCAGCCGCCTGAAGCCCGGATCATCGGTGTCGCGGGAGGGCATGGTCTTCATCTGCTTGCGCAGGGCCCGACCTGCCTCTAACTCGCCCCGCTGCTCCAGCCGATAGGCGCGCTGCCACAGCAGCATGTACGGACGATACGGTGTTCGCCTGGCTCCCCGGTTGTAGGCGGGCAGCAGGTTCGTCTCGATGTACTTGTCCAGCCGGTCCAGGTAGATATTGAATAAAAGCGGCGAAATCACGCCGCCTTGCGGCGAGCCGCTCAGCGTCGCGTGATACCGCCACTGTTCCAGATATCCTGCCCGGAGCAGTCCGTCGACCAACCGCAAGAAGCGGTTGTCGTGGATCTTCTCAGCCAGAACCGACCGAAGGATCTCATGATCCAAACTGTCGAAGCAGGCTTTGATGTCCCCCTCAACGAACCACGTGGCGCCCCGCCACCCGGGGTAGATCGACTGCAGGGCGGTGTGACAGCCCCGGCCGGGCCGGAACCCGTGGGAGTGATCCCGCGGCCCGCGCCGGTGGCCGCGACCTGCCGGGCCTGGTCCTGGACCTCGATGCCACCCTCGTCACCTGCCACTCGGACAAGGAGCAGGCGGC
>NZ_JBEZKJ010000221.1:0-1718 GCF_040651675.1 Streptomyces sp. NPDC048415
TACTCACCCGAGAGACTCTCTCAGGCTTTCCTCCGGGCGCTTCCCTTCGGTCTTGCGTTTCCGACTCTATCAGACTCTTTCGTGTCCGATTCCCTCGGCGCTTTCCAGGTTTCCGCTTTCGCGTTCCCCTTTCCGGCGGTTCCGACTCTATCAGATCCTTTCGGGCCTGATTCCCAGTCAGCGGGACTTGTCTTCGCGGCTGTTGGGCCGTTCCGACGAGTGAGACTTTAGCGGATTCCTGGCTCCCGAGCTAATCGGGGTGGCGCCCTTTCGAACGCGGATTCCTCATTTCGCAAACACGCATGAAAACGAGCCGACGACGAGTCGTCGATCGTTGTGTGGTGGTGCGGAATGGCTGTCCGGGGACCGACCGGAGTCGGCGCTCACGTCGGACAACTCGGAGAACACTACGTACGGGGTCGGGGCGTGTCAACTCCACTCCGGTACACCCCCTGGAGGCGTACTCTCGGGCGCATGACGACACATACGTGCACCCAGGAGTGGTGGGCCGCCTGAGGCGGCCGTACTCACGTATGTACTCAACGGCCGCCGCCTCGGCGGCCGTTTCTGTATCTCCCTCCTGGAGAGCCGGCCGGCGGGCGCGGCGGCCTCGACCAGGAGGTGGAGAGATGACGCGGATCTTCAGCGGGGTCAAGCCGACCGGGCATCTGACGCTGGGCAACTACTTGGGTGCCGTACGGCGGTGGGCCGATGTCGATCAGCACCGGGCTGATGCCCTGTTCTGCATCGTCGACCTGCACGCGCTGACGGTGGACCACGATCCCGGGCGGGTGCGCAGGCTCAGTAGGCAGGCGGCGACGCTGTTGCTGGCGTCGGGGCTCGATCCGGAGCTGTGCACCGTGTTCGTACAGAGTCATGTGGATGAGCACGCGCGGCTGTCGTATCTGCTGGAGTGCGTCGCGACCGACGGCGAGATGCGGCGGATGATCCAGTACAAGGAGAAGGCCGCGCGGGAGCGGGAGCGGGGCGGGAGTGTGCGGCTGTCCTTGCTGACGTACCCCGTGCTGATGGCGGCGGACATTCTGGCCTACGGGACCGATGAGGTGCCGGTGGGCGAGGACCAGACGCAGCATGTGGAGCTGACGCGGGATCTCGCGGTGCGGTTCAACCAGCGGTACGGGCACACGTTCGTGGTGCCTCGGGCCACCCAGCCGAAGGTCGCGGCGCGGGTCATGAATCTGCAGGAGCGATGTCGAAGATGGGGAAGAGCGATGACGTCGGGCCCGGCGTCGTCTATCTGCTCGACGAGCCGGACGTCGTGCGGAAGAAGATCATGCGGGCCGTCACGGACAGCGGGCAGGTCGTGGAGTACGACCGGGAGGCGCGGCCCGGGGTCTCGAATCTGCTGGAGATCCTCGCCGCGTGTGAGGGTGGGAACCCTGAGGCCTTGAGCGGTGTATATGAGTCGTACGGCGCTTTGAAGAAGGACACCGCCGAGGCCGTGGTCGAACTCCTCAGGCCCGTACAGGAGAGGCACAAGCAGTTGTGCGCGGATCCCGCATATGTGGGCGGGGTGTTGCGGCGCGGTGCGGAGAAGGCCAGAGAGATGGCGCGGCCGACGGTGGACGCGGCGTACAGGGCGATCGGTTTGCTGGCGGCTGACTAGTGTCCTGCGCCAGAGATCCGTCGGCAGAGGCGGGCGAGGGAGTCGAGGATTTCTTCGGCTGTTTTGGTCCAGATGAACGGCTTGGGGTCTT
>NZ_JBEZKJ010000222.1:0-1706 GCF_040651675.1 Streptomyces sp. NPDC048415
GTGCAGACCCATGCACGCGCGCGGCTCAGAGCAGTCCAGAGAAGCGCTTCCTCCCGGGCGTGAACGCCCGGGGTTCCGCGCTAGATCATGCTGAAACGCCCGCATCCACCGCGCTGACATCCCCGACTGGCCCCTCGTGTCACCTTCGCCAGAACAGGTGGTGCGTCACGCCGCTCGGGCTGGGCACGACCTCGAGGTGGAACCGGTCAAGCAGCTCATCGGGTGACTCCCAGAGTCGTACCCCGGATCCGAGCTGCACCTGCGAGACCGCCACGTGCATGGTGTCGACGAGGTCGGCGTCAAGGAACTGCCGGATGGTGGTAGCGCCGCCGCCGAGTCGGACGTCCTTGCCCTGCGCCGCATCCCGCGCCTGCTCGAGGACCGTGGCCGGGTCGCCGTCGACGAAGTGGAACGTGGTGTCGGAGAGCGTGAACGAAGGACGCTTGTGGTGGGTCATGACGAACACCGGGGTGTGAAACGGGGGCTCGTCACCCCACCAGCCGCGCCAGTCATGGTCGCGCCAGGGCCCGCGCTGGGGCCCGAACTTGTTGCGGCCCATGATCTCGGCGCCGATGTTGCGTGCGAAGTCTCGCGTGAAGTAGTCGTCGAGCCCGCGGCTCCCCCCGGGGTCGGTGCGCATGGGCCAGCTCGCCGTGGCGCCGGCCCAGGCGAACATGTCCCCGGGATCGGCGTGGCCGAACGGTCTCTCGAGACTCTGGTGCTCACCGGCACCGAATCCGTCACGCGAGACGTTGAAGTTCTGGACTCTCAACAGCTGATCCACGTACTTCCTCCTGCGTTGTCGATAACGGTGAGACTGCCCGCACCGGGCAAACTCATCGCCGCGGCCATGACCGGCCAGTAGTTGGGGCTGCCTAGTGTGATGCGCCAGAAATCCTGAGGGTTCGTAAGTAGCCTGTTATGCCGCATTGGGGTCCTTCCGCTGTAGAGATCACGCTGTCGGAGGACGAGCGTGTCGAGCTGGTGCGTCGGGCGGGATTGCCGGACCGGCGTCCGGCCGAGCGGGCCCGGATCGTCCTGGCGTGTGCTGACGGCATGTCGGTTGCGGGTGCTGCGCTGGCCGTTGGCGTGGCGGTTAAGACGGTGACGAAGTGGCGCGGGGTCTTCGCTGCGGAGCGGATGGCCGGGCTCGACGACACCCCGGGTGACGTCGTAGCCGGCGTCAGCGACGACCATGATGTCCGGAGCCCCGGACGCCCACTGACCCGTGGCGATGAGCCGTTCGACGACACCCCTCAGCTGCGCGGCAGTAACGGCGGTCGCATGATCCGCCGGTCCGAGCCGAGCGGCGTCCAGGATCGCGGTCCAGGACGTGGCACCAGGCTCCAGCACGGCGACGAAAGAGAGACTTCACCGGGCCGTCCGCGCAGAGTGCGACGTCTGCCAGCTCGAGCAGTTCATCGCGTCGCTTGGTCAGGCACGCAGAGAACTCACCCCGGAAGCGTGACGCTTCCGCGAACGCTTCCCTCCGGACGTCATCAGACAGCAGACTCACCTTCACGGCCTTCGTCGTGGTCACGTGCATTCCTTCGTCGGAGCAAATGATCAGACGAAGGCGCCTGAATGTCCGGGAAATGCCCAGGTGAGTGACCTAGGGCGTGTGTCGAAAGTGGATCTTGAGGTGGGATGATCTTGCGTTGTGGCACGTGGAGATCTGACGGATGCGCAGTGGGCCCGCCTGGAGC
>NZ_JBEZKJ010000224.1:0-1472 GCF_040651675.1 Streptomyces sp. NPDC048415
TCGCCATCCCGCCCACGGCGACGCCACCCGTCGCCCTCGCGGCCCTCCAGGCTCGAGTCCTCGCCCAAACCAGCGAGCCCCACAACAAGATCAAGGCAACGTGTTAATGATCTGCAAGCCCTTAGCCGCGACCACCCGGCTTTTGCCCACCCCCACTATCTGCTCGCTGACTACCTTGAACAGCACGGCCGCACCGTCCGTGGCAACACCCCAGCACCCGCCGCTCTGTGGTCGGCCCTTGTCGACCACGCCAGCCGCGTCGACCTCCCCTTGCTCGCCCAATCGGCCAGCGATCGGGGTCTGATGAGGCTGGCCATCCAGCTCTGGAGTACAGCCGCCGAAGCCGGTGACTCCACCGCATGTCTCCAGGCTGCGGAAACCCTGGCAGAGGCCAGCAGGATAGAGGAGGCACTGCCGTGGTTCCACCGCGCCTGCGAGCTGTACTGCGAGAGGCCAGAGACGGGCCAACCCGGGTTGTTGTGGTGGGTGCACAACAAGCTGGTGCAAGCGGGATATCCGGAACTTCCTGGGGTCGGCGTCGCCGCGTTGCATAAGAGCGTGGCTGCAAACGGTTCTGCATGGGTCGTGTCTGCAATTGCCAAGGGAATTCGGGATAGAGAGGGGCTGGAAGAGGTGCTCGCCTGGCTACGTGACGCTGCAGAGATAGGGAACGCCTCCGCAACCAGTGCGGCCGTTGAAATTCTGATCGAAGTAGGCCGCGACTCCGAAGCCCTCAGTTGGTTCCAACGCGCCGCTGCAAGCGGGCGTCTCGAAACGGCATACGAGGCGAGCCTCGCCGCGGCCGAGGTACTGAAGAAAGCGGGTCGTATCGACGAATCACTCACCTGGTACCAACGCGCCGCCTCAGCAACCGGACTACCCGAGTGGCTCCGCGACGCGCCCCTTGGAGCGGCCTGCGGGGCGGCCATGATGCTCCAGGAGGCAGGCCGTACAGGAGACATACCCGCCTGGCTGTGGCAGCGTGCCGAAGCTGGCGATGCCCTCACCATGATCACGCTCATCACGGTGCTGGAGGAGGCGGGCAAGAACGATGAACTGTTCGCCTGGTTGCGGGTCCGCGCGGAGAGAGGCGACCCACTGGCTATGTATGCGATGGCTCGCGGTTTGAAGAACATTCTTGGCCGTTCCGAAGAAGCAGAATATTGGTTTCAGCGCGCCATTACCTACTTTCAGAGCCTCGAAGGCGCGCAGACCTGGCACCGCAGGCTCAAAGAGTGGAGCGGCGATGAATTTTCGGACGGACCTACGGCGCTAGAGTTGACGGTCGACATGCTGGAAGTAACCGGCCCTGCCGAGGAAGCTGACGCCTGGATCCGGGACCGCGCCGAAGCAGGCGATCGTACCGCCGCCAAAGAACTAGTGTCCTGCGCCAGTAGTTGATCGTTAGAAGTTGCATGACTTCTGCTGCTGGTGCGTCAGTTCCTCGTCGGGGCCCCAAGTTGGAGCCGTTG
>NZ_JBEZKJ010000225.1:0-1424 GCF_040651675.1 Streptomyces sp. NPDC048415
ATCGGGCCGCCCCTGCCGAGTAGTGAACGGGCTGGCCGGCTGCCGCTGCCAGCATTCTGTTGGGCGTCACAGGGTTCCGGCTGCGCAACCGGTGTGCAGGGGCTGCCCTACTGCTGCGCGTCGGCGTGGTGGCGTATGAGGGCCTGCCGACGGTGTTCGAACTCAGCGGATTTCTCGGTGATGTAGTCGGTCGTGACGGGCTTGTTGTACTGGGCGGTGATACCTCGGGCTGCGCAGTCCTGCGCAACGGCGTCCGCCGCGGGCTGCTCGTTGCGCATCCGGTGCTCGGCCCAGACGTTGTAGACGCGGGACGGTAGGAAGTACCGGCGCAGGTTAGCGGGGCTGACCGGCTTGTCACCCCGCCCGTGCTTGCCCTTCTGCGCGAGATAGGTGGACAGTTGCTCAGCCGTCGGCTCCTCGCCGTGCTCGGTCTGGTACTCCATCCACGCCAGGTAGTAGTGATCGACCGTGGTGAGAACCGCCCGCTCCCCCACTGCGCCATCCGCACCTGGTGGCGAGTCATCGATGGCAGCGCTCACCCGAGGGGTGCGCTTCTCATTGGCGGCCTGCGCACCCGCGCCAGCGGGCGCCTCCGCGGCGTCCTCCTCCTGCGAGAGGACCTCGTCAGCGGCCTGCTCGCCGGGATCGGCGGCAGCCTCTTCAGCGGGCGGTCCGGTGCTGCCGAACTCGCGCTCCCTGAAGGTTGCGACGAAGTCCGCCACGTCCTCGCCCGTGACGGGCCGGCCGTCGGCGCCCGTGATGCCGTCCCGCTCGTACACGTACGCCGCGAGGGCAGCCGCGCCGGGATAGGTCCCGCGCTCCTGCTCATAAGTGCGCCAGGCGCTGTAGAAGTAGTCGTCCCACTGGTCGGCCGATTGGTCGGTCGACTGCGGTTCCTCGGACGCGACGGGCTCCTCAGAGCGCGCTGCGTAGCGCTCTTGGAGGACCTGGAGAAGGGGCTGCACCTGGTCCTCGGAAAGCGGGTCGCCGGATCCCGTGGAGATGCCGTAGGTGTCGCGGAGCCAAAGTGCCCACTGCGTCGGGGTCGGCTCGATCTGGAACTCGGCGATGAACGCCCGGTAGGCTTCGGCGAACCGTTCAGCGGTCTCCTCGGTTGATTCCTGCGGACCAGTTGGCTGCTCGGGCATAACGGTGGAGACCGGAGCTTGGACCGGTTGCGGCTCCGCGTTGTCCCGCTCGGCCGGTGCCGGCTCGTTCTCTGCCGTGACGTCGGGCGTGGAGCTGTCCGGCCGGACTGAGGCAGGCGCCCGCTCGACGGTGAACACGATCGGTGGCTCCTCGATGCCGGCGGCGGCCAGGCCCGAAGGGGCCGTCTCCGCCAGCGGGACACCGTAGCGCGCGAGGCGCAGCGGCATCAGCGACTCCACCGGGGCTTTGCGGCGCCACGCGCGGCCGAAGCGGGA
>NZ_JBEZKJ010000226.1:0-1408 GCF_040651675.1 Streptomyces sp. NPDC048415
CTAGTACTGCAACGGTGCTTGCTCTGAGTGCTGGGCAGTTTTCAGGGGCTGTGTCCGCGTCGTTTGTAGTGACTCAGGCGGGCCTGATACTGGCGTCGTCGGCGCCATGTTGACCAGTGCAGAATGTGCTGGATCGGTGCTGGCCGGCGGTCGGTGAGGCGGTGGATCAGGCGTCGGATTTCGGCGAGGCTGAGGTGGATGAGCTGGGAGGATCCGTTTCTGCTTTGTCCGTGTCCAGCTGTCGGGCCCGCAGGACGGTCAGGCAGGCGTGGGCAGCCATGGCCAGGGTCATGTGACGGTGCCAGCCGGGATAGCGGCGGACCTGGTAGTCGTCCAGGCCGCATTCCTGCTTGGCGGTCTGGAAGCATTCCTCGACTGCCCAGCGGCTGCCCGCGATGCGGATCAGCTCGTCCAGCGTCGTGTCGGCGGGACAGTAGGCGATGTAGTAGGAGATCTCCTCGGGTCTGCTGACGCTGCGGCGGGCGAGAACCCAGTGCCGGCGGTCCTCGCGGTGCCAGGGCCGCACTTCGACGCGTGCCCAGTCGAAGATCCGCCGGCCGTGGGCTCCTTCGCCGCAGGAACGACGCTTCCATTTTTGCCGTGGCAGGCCGGGGAACAGGTCGTGGACGGGGTGGTCGATGGACCAGCGGGTGACGACGGTGTCGTGCCGGGTGGTGGCCATGACGTGGAAGACGTCGGCCTGCTCCAGCTCGAACCGCCAGCCCTTGCTGTAGCCGTAGGCGGCGTCCGCCGTTACCCAGCTGAATGGGACCTTGTCGGCGATGGCCTGGCGGACCATCGCCTTGGCCATGGCCACCTTCGTCTCGAAGGCGACGCTGTCGTCGATGCCGGCCCGGCGGCAGCGGTCCCGGTCATCCGTCCAGGAGGTGGGCAGATACAGACGGCGGTCGATCAGAGTGCGTCCACGGCCAGCGGCGTAGGCGAGGAACACACCGATCTGGCTGTTCTCGGTGCGGCCCGCGGTGCCGGAATACTGGCGCTGTACCCCTGCCGAGCGGGTGCCCTTCTTGAGGAAGCCGGTGTCGTCGACGATCAACACCGCTTCGCGGTCACCGAGGTTGTCGACCACGTACCGGCGCACGTCGTTGAGGACCTCGTCGGCGTCCCACTCGATCCGGTTCAGCATCCGCTGGATGCGGTCCGGCCCGGCATGCCCGGCCTCCTCCGCCAGCGTCCAGCCGTTCTTGCGCTGCAGCGGAGCGATCAGGCCCCGCATATAGGCCAGCGCCGACTCCCGCGGCTCGGCCCGGTTGAACCGGTGCACGAACCGTCCGTGCACAGCATCCAGTTCACTCGCCCACCCACGCACATCAGCAAGGTCCCCACCCATAACCACACCAACGAACGAGCTGGCCACTAGTCACGGTATGCACCGTTGCAGTACTAG
>NZ_JBEZKJ010000227.1:0-1396 GCF_040651675.1 Streptomyces sp. NPDC048415
GCGTCGATACCGATCGGGAAGACATACGCGAAGTTCCCGAAACCCTTCTTGAGGGCGAGCTCACGGACGGCGGCATACGAACCGGCGAAGCCGATCCCCGCGATGATGAGCGCACCGGCGACAACCACGCCGATGAGAACGCGGTGCATCCGTCTCAGCTGCAGAGGAGCCTTCCCCGTCCCCCCGGTCACCGCGCTGGGCCTCCTCGAGTCGATCTGTCATGAGACAACCTCACACTCTCATGTGACGGCAGATGTAGCTGGGGAATCGTGTGGTGGGGTTGTTCCTGCCCAGGTCCCCGGGGCACATGCCCGGGGGTGAATCTCAACAGGCGGAATCCCAGGGTGAGTCGGGAATGAAGCCGCAGCGGCTGCATGTTGACCACCGCCGACCGACTCTCCCACCCCCGGGAAGAAGGCAGGCTCATGACGTCCTCGCCGTCCACCATGCGCTCCGTCCGGCTCTCCGTCCCCGGCCCCGTGGACAACCTGCGGCTGACCACGCTTCCGCTCCCGCCCGAGAGGGACGGCTGGGTGCGCATCCGCGTCGAGGCATTCGGCCTCAACCGCTCGGAGCTGAAGCTTCGGCTGGGGGTGAGCGTGGGCGTCAGCTTTCCCCGGGTGCCGGGTATCGAGGCCGCCGGTACCGTCGACGCGGCCCCGGCCGGCAGCGGGCTGGCTCCCGGGCAGAAGGTCGTCGCGATGATGGGGGACATGGGGCGCACCTACGACGGCGGCTACGCCGAGTACACGTCGGTGCCGCTGTCCCAGGTCATCCCCGTCGACACGGACCTGCCTTGGGAGGTGCTGGGCGCCCTGCCGGAGATGGTGCAGACAGCCTACGGCTCGCTCACCATCGGCCTGGACCTGAAGCCCGGTCAGTCCGTGCTGATCCGCGGCGGTACCTCTTCGGTGGGCTTGGCAGCCGCCGCGCTGGCCACATGGCGCGGCGCCACGGTGCTGTCCACCACCCGGCGGGCCGACCGCCTCGCTTTGCTGAAGGAGCACGGCGTCGACCACCCCCTGCTCGACACCGGCGAAGTGGCGCCTGGCGTACGCGAGTTGTACCCGGCCGGCGTCGACGCGGTAGCCGCTCCAAGCGGTGTCCCGTTTGACGCAGTAGTGCGTATCGGTGTCGTAGGGGCAGTCGAAGCGCAGGTGAGCCGGGGGCAGGGCGTGCCCGTCCCGCCAGCGCAGGCGCCCACGGGCGTCCCAGAAGTAGTGATGGACCCACGCCTGGCGGAGGATCTCCACCTGCGGCAATAGCCGCAGGTGAGCGGGGCGGAGGCGGCCCACGCGGCGGTGAGGATCTTCTGGCCGTCCCGGCCGGTCTGCTCGGCCCGCTCGGTCACCGCCGCTTTCCCACCCGGCAGCTTGCCGATCTCGATCCGGCGCCC
>NZ_JBEZKJ010000228.1:0-1295 GCF_040651675.1 Streptomyces sp. NPDC048415
GAGACGGGCATGGCAGCGACAGCCCTCGCGCCGGACTACCAGCGGATCCTGTCGGTGCTGGAGTCTGAAGCGGGACGGGAGGGCATGCGCTGCCAGCAGCTGGCCACAGCCCTGGGGCTGGATGTGGTGCCGGCGAAGGTCGAGGGACTGCGGTCGAAGGCGAAACGCCTGGTGGAACGGGGGTGGGCACTCCAGGTGCGGCCAGGGGTGTTCACCGCTCCCGCGGTGCCGGCCCTCTGAAGCCGGCCGGGCGGCGTCCGGCCAGGCGACCGCTCATGAGCATGGTCATCGACCACAGCACCATGGCTTCGTGCATGGCCGGCAGCGTTTCGTAGTCGCGCACCAGGCGACGCGAGCGCATCAGCCAGCTCAGCGTTCGCTCCACCACCCACCTGCGCGGCAGCACCACGAACCCCGCTGTGTCGTCGGTGCGTCTGACGATCTGAAGGGTGAGCCGGGCCTTCTCGCGGGCCCAGTCGACGAGCCGGCCGGCATAGCCGCCGTCCGCCCACACCAGTCGGATGGCAAAGTACTGCCGTCGCAGCCGCTGAAGCAGCGGGACGGCGGCGTCGCGGTCCTGCACGCTTGCCGCGGTCACCACGACGGCCAGGACTAGGCCGAGGCAGTCCACCACCAGGTGCCGTTTGCGGCCGCCCACCTTCTTGCCACCGTCCCAGCCGGAGGTCGAGCGCGGGATGTTCACCGCCGCCCGCACCGACTGGGAGTCCACGATCGCGGCCGTCGGGTCCGACAGGCGGCCTTCCTTCTCCCGGACGCGGTCGCGCAGCCGGTCGTGGAGTTCGGCGAGCAGACCCGTGACCTGCCAGCGGCGGGCGAAGGCATGCACGCGCCGATACGGCGGGAAGTCCGCGGGCAGGCTGGCCCACTTCACGCCGTTGTCCACGACATAGCGCACTGCGTTGAGCATCACGCGGTGGCAATAGCCCTCCGGCCGCCCGCCCCGCCCCTCCAGCCATGCCGGAACGGGCAGCAACGGCCGCACGACCCGCCACTCCGCCTCTGTCATGTCGGAGCCATAACTCGGAGTGCGGTCCGGCCCGTCCGCCGCGTTGCCGAATCTGTGCGCGAGGCAGTCACACGACGGTGGCAGCGAGTTGGACTCCACACACGCGGACGCGAAAGACTGCGGCAACAGGGCCTCCTGGTAATCGGTTGGGATCGCACCCCCGAACTACCAAGAGGCCCTGCTGCCATGCGCCGGCCCTCACGCGATCACCCGATCAGGAACCCTGTTCGACCAGACCAGCCCCGTGATCGATAAGCGGATGGCGTCT
>NZ_JBEZKJ010000229.1:0-1220 GCF_040651675.1 Streptomyces sp. NPDC048415
GTCGGCGGGCAGGTCGTCGCCGTCGAGATGGTTCACCAGACCCAGGTCGAAGCTGCCCTCCAACAGGGCCCGGTGGATCTCCGACTGCTGGGCTGCCGCTCGCCGCGCTGCCGCGTGCTCGTGCCCTCCGTGGTTCCTGGTCGTGGCGGCGACGAAAGATCCGCCGCCGCGGCGCTGGACCGAGGCGGCGGAATTCGGCCGTGCCGAACGGGGCGTGCCCGCTTACTCGTCCTGGGCGGAGGCCAGGGACTCGGGGTTGGTCCCGGTCTCCTCAGAGCCGGGGCCGGAGTCGAGGGCGGTCGCGGACTGCGGGGTGGTCACGGCGTCGGGGTCGGGCTTCGGGGCGGCGGACGGGGCTTCGGGCAGGTCCGCGGACAGGGCGGCCGCCGCCTGGACGAGGGGCAGGGCCAGCAGCGCGCCCGCGCCCTCGCCCACCGTCACCCCGTGGTCGAGCAGCGGTTCGAGAGCCATCCGGTCCAGCGCCTTCGCCTGGGCCGGCTCCCCGCTGCTCTGCCCGGCCAGCCACCAGTCCGGCGCCCGGAAGGCGACCCGCTGCCCGACCAGGGCGCACGCGGCCGAGACGACACCGTCGAGGATCACGGGCGTCTTGCGCACCGCACTCTGCAACAGGAACCCGGTCATGGCCGCGAGATCGGCGCCGCCGACTGTCGCGAGCAACTGCAGCTGATCCCCGAGCACCGGCCGGGCCCGCCGCAAGGCGTCCCGCACGGCGGCGCACTTGCGCATCCACGCGAGGTCGTCGATGGGCCGCCCTCCCCGCCCGGTGACGACGGACGCGTCGGTCCCGCACAGCGCCGCGACCAGCACCGCGGCCGCCGTGGTCCCGCCGACGCTCACATCGCCGAGCACCACCAGATCCGTACCGGAGTCCGCCTCTTCGTCCGCGACGGCGACTCCCGCGCGAAACGCGGCCTCCGCCTCCTCCAGGGTCATCGCGTCCTCGATGTCGATGCGACCCGAGCCGCGCCGCACCCGATGCCGTACGACCTCGTCGGGCAGCCCGTCCGGATCGCAGTCCAGCGCCATGTCGACGACGCGCACCGGCACGCCGAGCCGGCGCGCCAGCACCGCCGCCGGGCTCGCGCCCTCCAGTACCGCCCGCACCAACTGGTCGGCGCTGCCCGCGGGCCGCGCCGCACCCCCCAGTACGGCGTCCCCGTGATCGCCCGCGAAAACCACCACGCGCGGGTGCGAGAACG
>NZ_JBEZKJ010000230.1:0-1219 GCF_040651675.1 Streptomyces sp. NPDC048415
TCTCCTCGCTCCCCGAGCCGGGCGACTGGCCGTCCAGTCGCGACTCGATGGTCGAGGCGATCCTGGCGTCGGCCACACCGGAGCGCGACGACCGGCTCTTCCCGGGCGACATCGCCCAGTTCTCCGACGGCGGCGGGCTCGGACTCGCACACGGGGCCGCGGGCGTCCTGTACGCGCTGGACGCGACCGGGGCCGGGCGCTACGAGAAGGGCGAGCGGTGGCTGCTCGACCACACCGATCCGGTGCCGGTCGGAACGCCGCTCGGGCTGTACGACGGGCTCGCGGGCGTCGCGTACGTCCTCGAGCGGCTCGGGCACCGGCAGCGGGCACTGGATCTGGTCGACGGGATCCTCAAGGAGCGGTGGCAGAATCTCTCGTCCGATCTCCAGGGCGGCCTCGCCGGGCTCGGCCTGGTTCTCGGGCACCTGGCCCGCACCACCGGCGAGCCTCAGCTCGCCGAGCGCGCCGCCGAGGCCGCGCGGATTCTCGTCGCCCGGCTCGCCGAACCGCGCCCCGACACACCCCGCCGTCGCGCCGGTCTGCTGCGCGGCGCGAGCGGCCCCGCGCTCTTCCTGCTCCGCCAGTACGAGTCCACCGGCGACCCCGGCCTCCTGGACGCGGCCGCCGAGGCGCTGCGCCGGGACCTGGAGTGCTGTGTCGTCCAGAAGGGCGGAGGCCTGGAGGTCGACGAGGGCTGGCGCACACTGCCGTACCTCGGGGACGGGAGCGTGGGGCTGGGGATGGTGCTGGACGACTATCTGCGGCTCGTGGAAGGCGGGGCGGCGGCCGGGCCGGCGCGGCTCGCGGGCGAAGCCGGATCCGCGCGCGACGTCGGCGCGGCCGAACGGGCGCGGGTCGCGAGCGAAGCGGACACGGTGCACGACCGGGTGCGCGGCGCCGGCGACGCCGGATCCGTGCGCGATGCGGGCGCGGACGGGCGGGCCCGCGGCGAAGGCGCCGGCCCCGCACACGATCCCGAGCGGGCGCGCGGCGCCGGCGAAGACGGATCCGTGCGCAACGTCCCCGCGGCCGGACAGGCCCGCAGCACAAGCGCCAGCCCCACACACGAACCGCGCGACGCCGAACAGACGCCCGCCGCAAGCGAAACCGCACCCCTACGCGACGACCACACGGCCGGACAGACGCACGACACAAGTGCCAGCCCCGAACACGAACCCTTCAACGCCGAGCGGGCGCGCGGCGCCGGCGACGCCGGATC
>NZ_JBEZKJ010000231.1:0-1141 GCF_040651675.1 Streptomyces sp. NPDC048415
GGGACTTGCCCTTGACCTCAGTGAGCTTCCACCAGTTCTTGAGTTCCTTTTCGGTGTAGTAGGTGGTGCCGTCCACGGTGATTCCCTCCGGCATCTCAATTCCGCGCTTGCGGCCCCGCGAGATGCGCTTGCGCAGCGCGCCGTAGCGGGCGGGCAGGATGCCGGCCTCCCCGTCCTCCGTGGACGCCTCCTTGAGGCTGTAGACGGGCGTCTGCGCCTCTTCGGACACGTCGGTGGGCTCGTGGTCCTGGCCGTGCTTGGTGAGCGTCACACGGCCGGTCACAGCCCCGTCCGCGGGGTGTGACGTCACGTGCTCTGACCTGGGCGTAGGTACCCCGGGCCGGGGGGTTCGCCCATCGGTCACGAGCGTCACACCCTCCATGTAGGCCCCACCAGGCAGGAAATCAGCGATAGCCAGCTCGTGTTCGGCCTCGTCCAGGACGGCCGGGGTGATCCAGGGAGCCATCTCGCCCCGGTCGAACCAGTCCGGGGCGTCCTCGGCGGCCCGGATGTGCTTCCGCGCCACGGGGGTGATGTAGGCGTACTGGATTTCCTCGACCTCCGGCCGTCCGGTGACGCCGATAACGCCCCTGCCCTTGATGCCTGAGTCGTAGGCAACTCGCGGTGCGTCTCCGTAGGTGACGAGCCATTTGGGATTGGAGGCGGGGCCCACAATTCCCTTTGTGCCGACCAGGTCTCGGGTCTCGGTGTCGCCGAACAGCTCACGCGTGAATGTGTGCGCGCCGATCACGATTTTGTGGTCGGCCGAACGCCCCTGCATCAGGATCATGTGGAACCACGCCTCAAAGGGCGGCATCCCCTTTGCCTGGAGTCCGTATTTCCACCAGATTTTCGCGGACTTGACGAACGACGCGAATTCGTCGATGACCAGGATACGTCCGGGCAGAACGTCGCCTTCGGGTGTTCCTTGGAGCCCTTCGGCGGCCTTCATGGAGGTGTAGAACTCGGCCATCGCAGATACTCCGGCGCGGCCGGACTTGTGCACCCGGACGCCGGATTCACCCTCGATATCCTTGAACGCATTCGACTTCATGGTGATGCAATCGACGAGCGCGCCATGCTGGCGACCGTGAACAACCGGCATCAGCAATACCGTTGTCTTTCCGTCGCCGGTACCGCC
>NZ_JBEZKJ010000232.1:0-1131 GCF_040651675.1 Streptomyces sp. NPDC048415
ATGATGTGGTTCGTGAAGGCCCAGTACGTGGCCATGTCCCCGGAGAGCAATCAGGAGGAGTTCGACGCGCTGGACCGGGGCGTGCTCTACAGGGCCCTGTACGAGCAGGCGTACTTCGACGACCCCGACGCGGTGGACTACGTCGTCAAGGGCGTGTGCGCCGGAGAGGTCGCCCGGGCGGTGCCTCTGCTGCCGCTGCGGATGGCGATCGCCGACCGCTCGGTGGCCATCCTGCCGCTGGCCGCCTCGGGCACGTCCCGCAACCCCCGGGAACTGCGGGCCGCGGTGGTGCGGGAGAGCAGCCTGCTGGACGCGCTCATCGCCCTGTTCGAACACCACTGGGAGATCGGGGCCCCGCTCCGGGTGACCGAGGAGGGCCAGATCGGCGGCGCCGGCACCACGGATGCCGCCTCGCCGGTGGGGGAGGACCGGCACCTGCTCTCCCTGATGGTCGCGGGCATGACGGACGAGGCGATAGCCGGACAGCTGCGGGTCAGCAAGCGCACCGTCCAGCGGCGCATCCAGGGCCTGATGAGCCTGGCGGGCGTCGCCACCCGTATGCAGCTGGGCTGGCACGCGGCCCGCCGCGACTGGCTCTGAGTACCGCTCTGAGTACGGCGGACGCCGCAACGCACACGAACAGGGCCCACCGGACGTGTCCGGTGGGCCCTGTCCCCGTTCGTCCGGCGGCTGCGGCCGGGCTGCTACTCGCGGACGCAGTTACTCGAGGACGTGACTACTCCGCGGAAGCAGCTACTCGAGGACGTGGCTACTCCGCGCAGGCGGCTACTTGAGCAGGTAGCCCTTGATGACGGTCTCCTTGAAGGAGTTGCCCGCCGCGTCCTTGACGTAGACGCGCAGGCTGACCGAGCCGCCCGCGGCGCGGCGCGGGTGCTCCACGGTCACGGTGCGCTTCACGCCGGAGCCCTTGACCCGCACCGACTGCCAGGTCTTCCCCTCGTTGAAGGAGACCTCGGTGGTGAAGACGCGGATGGGCGACGCCGGGGCGCCGGCCGTCCGCTGGATCAGGACCGGGATGTCGAGCTTGCGGCCGGCCTCGGCCCGGTTCCACTCGTCCAGCTTCGGCGACATACGGACCGCGTACAGCGGCAGCGCCTGTCGGGTCGCCGT
>NZ_JBEZKJ010000233.1:0-1061 GCF_040651675.1 Streptomyces sp. NPDC048415
CCTTCGGGTGTGCGAAGCTGAGAACTTAAGCGCCAGTAAACGGCGGTGGTAACTATAACCATCCTAAGGTAGCGAAATTCCTTGTCGGGTAAGTTCCGACCTGCACGAATGGCGTAACGACTTCTCGACTGTCTCAACCATAGGCCCGGTGAAATTGCACTACGAGTAAAGATGCTCGTTTCGCGCAGCAGGACGGAAAGACCCCGGGACCTTTACTACAGTTTGATATTGGTGTTCGGTTCGGCTTGTGTAGGATAGCTGGGAGACTGTGAAGCTTGAGCGCCAGCTCAGGTGGAGTCGTCGTTGAAATACCAGTCTGGTCGTGCTGGATGTCTAACCTGGGTCCGTGATCCGGATCAGGGACAGTGTCTGATGGGTAGTTTAACTGGGGCGGTTGCCTCCTAAAGAGTAACGGAGGCGCCCAAAGGTTCCCTCAGCCTGGTTGGTAATCAGGTGTTGAGTGTAAGTGCACAAGGGAGCTTGACTGTGAGACCGACGGGTCGAGCAGGGACGAAAGTCGGGACTAGTGATCCGGCGGTGGCTTGTGGAAGCGCCGTCGCTCAACGGATAAAAGGTACCCCGGGGATAACAGGCTGATCTTCCCCAAGAGTCCATATCGACGGGATGGTTTGGCACCTCGATGTCGGCTCGTCGCATCCTGGGGCTGGAGTCGGTCCCAAGGGTTGGGCTGTTCGCCCATTAAAGCGGTACGCGAGCTGGGTTTAGAACGTCGTGAGACAGTTCGGTCCCTATCCGCTGCGCGCGCAGGAATATTGAGAAGGGCTGTCCCTAGTACGAGAGGACCGGGACGGACGAACCTCTGGTGTGCCAGTTGTCCTGCCAAGGGCATGGCTGGTTGGCTACGTTCGGGAGGGATAACCGCTGAAAGCATCTAAGCGGGAAGCCTGCTTCGAGATGAGTATTCCCACCCACTTGATGGGGTAAGGCTCCCAGTAGACGACTGGGTTGATAGGCCAGATCTGGAAGCACCGCAAGGTGTGGAGGTGACTGGTACTAATAGGCCGAGGGCTTGTCCTCAGTTGCTCGCGTCCACTGTGTTG
>NZ_JBEZKJ010000234.1:0-1013 GCF_040651675.1 Streptomyces sp. NPDC048415
TAGGCCATTTCTGATGGCTCTTGGTGGGCTGGGTGGATCTCGTGGTTTGCCGGGCAGGACGCCCGTATGGTGCGGCGACACGAGCTCACGGACGCGCAGTGGCAGAGGATCGAGCCTCTCCTGCCCGGTAACGGCAGACCGGGCGGGCAGTGGGCGGATCACCGCAAGGTGATCAACGGGGTCTTGTTCAGGGCCCGGACCGGCGTGCCCTGGCCAGATCTGCCCGAGCGGTACGGTCCTTGGCAGACCGTCTACGAGCGGCATCGCCGCTGGTCGGCCGACGGCACCTGGAAAGCCGTCCTGGAGGGGCTGCAGATCGAGGCGGATGCCGGTGACCCGGACGGGGCGCTTGCCAGCCGGCTGGCCCGGCAGCAGGAGTGGGCCGTGAACATCGACTCGACCTCCTGCCGGGCGCATCAGCATGCGGCGGGGGCGCCGCGTCGGCCTCCGGCCGACTACCCGCAAAAGGGGGCGGGGCGCGTGAGGATGCCGATGGGCGCGAGGCGTTGGGGCGCTCGCGGGGCGGGCTGACCAGCAAAGTACATCTGCTCTCCGACGACCGGGCCCGCCCACTGCACTGGCTGACCTCGCCCGGTCAGCGAGGCGACAGCCCGATGTTCGCCCCGGTGCTGAACGGCTTACGCATCCGGCGCCGCGGCACGGGCCGCCCGCGCAGCCGACCGGACCGGGTGCGCGGCGACAAGGCGTACTCAAGCCGCGACAACCGCGCCTACCTGCGACGGCGCGGCATCAAGGCCACCATCGCGCAGCCCGATGACCAGCGGGCCCACCGCAAGCACCGCGGACGCTCCGGCGGCCGGCCTCCGGCCTTCGACAAGGCTCAGTACCGTCAACGCAACGCGGTCGAACGGTGCGTGAACAAGTGGAAGCAGTTCCGCGCGGTGGCCACCCGGTATGACAAACGCGACTACATCTTCAACGGCACCCTGGCCGTCACGGCGATCGTCATCTGGCTCCGCGACACCGTCCAAGAGCCATCAGAAACGGCCTAG
>NZ_JBEZKJ010000235.1:0-1004 GCF_040651675.1 Streptomyces sp. NPDC048415
GCAGCCGTGGCCGAGTCACTGAGGCAGCCGTGGCCGAGTCACTGAGGCAGCCGTGGCCGAGTCACTGAGGCAGCCGTGGCCGAGTCACTGAGGCAACCGTGGCCGATGCGCTGAGTGTTCGCTCACCGAGCAGCCAGTCAACGGCACAAGAACTTCGACTCCGCCCAGTCCGCCAGGGCCGCCGAGTCGAAGGGGCCCTGAGGTTCGACGACGAGGCGGATCGTCCTGCGGCCGGTCAGGCTGACATGGACGGGGACCGCCGGGTCGCCGCCCTCGATCAGCGGCGACTGCCACAGCTGGGACCCGCCGGCGTACACGGAGAAGCGCACCGTCCCCAGGCCCATCGTCAGGTCGTCGACGCCGACCATCGCGTCGTACGAGGAGCAGCTGCGGTTGAGGTCGATGGTGACGGAAGACTGGCCGTGGACGGTGACGCCGTGCGCGTACTGGTTGTTCGCGATCGACACCCCGTCGCGCCGCCACACCCAGCTGCTCTCGCCGAGCCGCATCTCGGGCTTGGTGTGGTCGCCCATGACGCTGTAGTCCAGCTCGCTCCACTGGTAGACGACCGGGGCGGCCGGGGGAGGCGTCGGGGTCGGCGTGGGCTTCGGCTTCGCCGGGGTCGGCGTGGGCGACGGTTTGGGCGTGGGCTTCGGGGTCGGCGTGGGCGTGGGCGTCGGAGATGGGGTCGGGGCGGGAGCCGGGGCGGGCGCGATCACCGGCGGCTTCGGTGCGGGCGCCTTCTTCGGCGGCTTCGGCGACGGCAGCGGCGCTTCGACGGCGGGTGAGGTGGCCGGTTTGGCCTCGGGCTTCTTGGCCGGGCTGTCGTTGCCGACCAGGGCGAGCGCCACCGCCGCCGCGGCCACCGCGACGACACCCGCCGCGATACCGGCCTTGACCGGTGCGCCGAGCCCTTCGGAGGCCACCGCGCCGCCCCCGCTGGACGGCGGCCGTCTTGCCGCACAGGTCCTCGATGCCCTTGATGCCCTCCGGGTTGCCCTTCT